>QCVU01000020.1 GCA_003210275.1 Prochlorococcus sp. AG-686-M10 | reverse complement strand
GATTCCTGGGGTTCACACCACTGCTCTGAATATAAAAATAAATATGGTTTACCTTCTCATGATTTAAGAAGATTTGGAATTACTGCATTAATAAATGAAGGAGTTTCTCCTTATAGAATTTGGGATGTAGTTAGACATAAGATCCCAGGAATGTCAGAAGTAACAATGATGTATAACAGACCAACAACAGAGGATCTTATTGAAGCAATGGAAATAATTGCAAAATAGATTTTTAACACTCATCAAAACTAAATTCGATAAATACAGGATGATGTAATTATCGACCTTGCCTAATATCCTCTAAACTTCTCATCCAAGAATAAGGAAAATCTTGATTCAAAAACAATGTAATCGTAGTTACCAATTGGTATTTAACTAATGATTATAAATAAAACACAAGAGTGAACCCGTTCCAATTTGTTGACTCTGAGGTTTTACCGTTGATTCCTTATCTCTAGCAGTAGATCTCCTACTCCTTGCAGATCTAAAAACGGTCTCTATTTAAACTAAACAATGCAAAAGAAAATCGTAAAAAAATATGCTGAATTAATGCACCAGGCGCAACAAGCTACTGGAAGAAAAGAAGCAGTTGGACTAATCCATAAAGCAGCAAAGTTAAAAACTAAATTCGATAACTACGAGATGATGTAGTCTGTTGAGGATTGACAGTCGATCTAATCTAGGGAGCAATTAGCTCCTTTTTTAATGGCTATGGTTGTGCATATAGCATGGCATCCACTTATCACCCATTTTATGAGCTCCTTTACACCTAAATTTATAAGCTTCTTTTTCAGCCTGTTCTTTTGTATCAAATAACATTGGCATTTTCATTTCTTTTTCGACGTTTTTTTTTGAACAACTTAACGAAAGAATTGACATGAAAAAAAAAGGAAGAAAAGATATAAAGTGTTTCAAAATTAATTTATAAAATCAAGGCAGCTTAGTATTGAATACCTTTCAAAATATTTAAAAAATTGATTTCTTTACATATATATTGATTGACAGTCGATTTACAATAAAGGGCAATTAGCTCCTTTTTTAATGGATAAAAGATTTATTGCTGAAAAAATAATGACACTTATTGTTTCTTTGATTGGCTAAAGAATGGAATTATTACATCAAATATTTCCGCCTTGGCATATCTATTTAGATGTTTTTCTACTTGGTATTGGTTTATATGTTTATCTAAGAATTACTAAAAAAATAAATACAAAATAAATTCCAATCTTACTTTTTAAGTTTAATTATCCCGTCAATATCAATAAATTAAAGATGGTGTAAATACTGCAGTCAATTGAGATTTTTTCTATTAGATTAAATACATCAGAAACTCCTCACACACTAATTTCTGATACTAAACGCCTTGATTCGTAAGAATTAGGGTGTTTTTTAATACGATTGAGTCTGAATAGATATAACTGGCATATGTGACAATTAAGTAATATTACTCACGCTCTTCCACGAAAAGGAAATATATGGCATAGTGTATTTGTGTGTGTAGGAGAGGTTTTACTGAAACAGTGGAAACAAGGAAACACTTGATTCGGTAAAATCAGAAAAAGACCTCTAGAAATAGGGGTCTTTTTTTTGTCTAATTTATTGCCAACGAATACTGAAATTTAAAAAAATAAAGGGGCATGTGTTTGCCCCTTTCGAGTCTTATGCACTCATTATCTAAAAAGTCGGTGAGTGCTTTTGACTCCTGTATTCTTTATACTCCTATCAATTAGAGAAATATAGTGCTGACAACCACAAAGCACTTCTACTCGGGTAAAAATACTCTATTAATTTCAGGTCAATTAGAGGACAATATAGGTATAGATCTAGGAGGTCTTATGAAACTATTCAATCAATTTAATATTCTTCCAAAATATCTAACGGCATTTAACTATGCAGGTTTAAATTTGAATGAAACTCCAAAAGAACTTGAGCAATGCCCTGTAGAGTTTCAAACCTACTGGGACAAAGAATGTAAAGATAATCCAACTAATCAAAACTGTTTAATCTATTGCGACTGAGGTTAAATTATTAATCCTTGGTCAATCAAAGTGTTAGACCACCATTCCATTAATTCTCTTTTTCTCTTAATTCAGGAAAGCAATTTGCAATATGGATTAACTCATAAACCTCTTCACTATCGTATTTTTTATCTGGAACTCCACTTCCCACTTCTATACCTTTAGCTTTCATTTTCTTTAGGATCAATTCTTGCCTTTCTTGGCTTGTCATTGATTTATATTTTTTCCTTCTTTCTTCTTTGTTCATGAGATTTTACTGTTGTTGCTGTTGCTGTTGATCTACTACTGATTGTTTAAATTCTAGTTTTCTTGCAAGTCTATGAATGGCTGACCATGTTGCGGTTTTCCGTTTAGATAATAAAACTATTTGTGCTTTGTTTTTGGGAGTTAAATTATATTTTTTTAATACTTTTCCAAGTACTAGAGGATTAATTAAATTATTCATTACTCCTCATAATTAATTTCAAATATTTTACTTCTTTTTACTTTGTTCATCCAAAGTAAACCGAACCCTTACTTATAAAGGGGAAAGACCAAAACCCCTCCGTATAAAGGGAGAAGACCTAACCCCTCCGTATACAGAGAAAGGGGTACCCCTCCGTATAAAGGGAGAAGACAACAAATACAACAAATAGCTCTTAACTAATATCCTCAGCGAGACGAAGTCGAGCGGGTGAATGGATATTATAAAAACACCTCCTAACACTCATCTAACTAAAGGGATAGTGATGTGATTGATAACCGCGAACATCTATTAATAACACTATTAATACCAATATATAAACAAAGATAATGAACATTCAAAACATGAATCTCTTCGATGGAGATAGAGAACAAGCTATTAATATTGCAAAAATAATCAAAGATAAATACGAACAATCCAGGAAACATATTAGAGACTATTCAGGACTTCAAGCTGCCTTTTCTAATGAACTATATGTTGATGGTGGAGTAGTTAGAACAAGGAAGAAAGATACTTCCAATAATCAATCTAAAATTAAGAGAAAACAATAGAACATTGATGGGATTAGGAACAGCTACTATCCTGATGACTAATAATGATTTACAAAGTTGAAAATAAGTTTTTTAAAAAGAATATTAATTATTGGTTCAATATTACCCATTTTAATATCTCCAATAAGTGCTAATGAAAAAGAATTATCCAAAGAAGTTTTCGAAAAAGGGAAAGCAGCCATGCTGTATGGGATGGGATTATGCGCCATTAATAATGGGAATCTTTCAAGAAAAAATGCTGAGAAATATATTATTGAGGAAATGATAAAGGATTTTAATTATACCGGTTACTTTAGAGATAAAAGAGTTGAAATAGCAGGGAAGAAAATAGCTGAGAGTTTGGGCAATAATTGCATGAAATCTCTAAAAATGAAAGATACATGGAAATTATTATCATCAAAACCAATCAAAGAAGAATCAAACTTATTTAATGATTTGATTGTAAAAAATTTCCAAAAAGATACCTCATCACTGTTATGTCAAACATATAGATCAAACAAAAAAGATTTATTAAACGGTAAATTTGACAGAGAGTATAACCAGTTCTTCATGAGATATTTCAATAATAATTTCAGTAAATATCCAAAAGATTTAAAAAAAGAGGACTTCGAAAAATTATATATGCAAGGCTTGTTGGATATTTATGATAAATATGATGTGTTTAAACTCAAAGGAAAAGAGTTAAAGAGTTTTCAAAGCATACATTCTTCTACTTGCCCTGAAGCTATAAAAGCATGGAATTATTATGCAAATGAAGGAGATTCAAAGCGTGTAAAGTCGCCTAAAGATAGCAATTCTAATAATAAAACAACAGATAAATCCTTTGATGAGAAACATAAAATATGCTTAAAAGCTGCTGACTATAAAGGCTGCATGAAATATCAAAATAGATAGATGAAAAGCTTGCTAACTCTGCTAGTTGCAATTTTGATAATTCCAATTATTTATCTCCCATCAAAAGCACATACCGCATTTGATAAAAAGAAATTAAAAGATTTTAATTCCTGGACTTCTTGTAAAAAAGATAATTATGCTAATGACTCCAAAGAATTAACTTGCTTATTCCCTAAAAACCGTCAAGATCATACTGATTCGATGAGGGTTTTCTGTGAAGAAAAAGTATTAGCTCCAATTTGGGAAACCCAATGGAGGCAGAATTATGGGGAAACCAAGTTTAGTGAATTACCTCCTAAGGCTCTTAAGAAGTTTCCTATTTATACAGTTTTTATGTACACATCACATGATAATAGGGCTCTAGATATTGAAGAATTATTGGATGGCATGGGAACTAGAGCACCAAGAATTTCTTACAATGATTCGAAAAGTCCATGGGCAAAAGAATGTAAAAAAATCTTTAACGAACCCAAAATGAATAATAACTTTTCTGAAGATAGAAGAAATAAAGACAAAAGCAGAAATGAAGACTCTCATCAAATATGTTTAAAAGCTGCTGACTATAAAGGCTGCATGAATTATCAAAACAGATAGATGAAAATAAGTTTTACCAAAAAAATATTAATAATAGGATCTATATTTTGTGGGTTAATATCTCCTATCCAGGCAGCAGATACATTTGAAATAAGTCCTAGATCAAAATTGCGTGCAGCTAGTATTTATGGAGTTGAACTATGTACTAACAAGCAAAGAAATCTTGTTAAGAGCAAAGAAAAAATCATTAAATCAGTAAAATCAAAACTAGAAAAAATGAACAATATAAGTCCTGATTTAATCAAAGATAAGATTGTAATTAAAATAGGTGAAAATATTTCTACATATAAAGGGAATGACTGCAGTAAGAAACTAAGTAGAGAATTTATAGATGAACAATATGATTTAGTCCGCGAAGATATATCGTCTGTAGAAAAATACGAAAAATTAATTGGGAAGAAATTCACCCCTGAACTAAAGAGTTTTTATCAGAAGTTGAGATCTCGATGCTCAAACGAATATGTAGGGAAAGATTTAGATGAATGCGTAACCAAAGGTGCAAAATTAATTTTATCTAGATATGATCTAGATTTTGGGTCGGATCTTGTTAGTGACTATTTAATTTGTTATGAGAGAAGAATCAAAAATTACAAATGGGCTTATGATGGTTATCCAATTTACGAAAATTTAGAGGAATGCAGTAGAAATAACTTTGCCGCTACCAAAAGCTGTTATGAATACTACACCTATTATACGGGCACACCTAAATGGAAAAAGTTTGTGGATTGTACATTGTCTATTAGAAAACAATATCAAGAAAATACTCAAAAAAATATGCTCGCAGATTTTCGAAAGCTACCTCAGGAAGTTAAAGATAAATATAAGGCTGCTAGGCATATTGGATTTGTAATGTGTCGTATTAAAGTTGGCAAATTAAATAACGAAGAAAGCGCAAAAATCTTAACTAATGAATTTAAGAAAGATAAACTTCCTATGGTACTTTTTGATGACGAAGGGGTTTCTTTAGTTTCCGAAAGAATCGCAGAAGCAACTGAACCAGACTGTACAGATAATTCGACAATATACACAAAAAGTTTTTATCAAGAAAATTTCTTATCACTACAAAATAAAAATCCGAAAGAAAATAATAATCAATCTTCACATCAAATATGTTTAAAAGCAGCAGACTATAAAGGCTGCATGAAATATCAAAATAGATAGATGAAATTCTTACTTCTTACACCATTAATATTCCTTCTTAGTTCACCAATAAAAGCTGAAGCTAATAATTCAAAGCATGAAGAATGTTTGCAAGCAGCTGATTATGAAGGCTGTATGGATTTTCAAAGTGGCTCTAATCAATCAACAGTAACCAATTCAGAAAAGGACTGTACCATAGAAGTTTGCTACCCAGATGAAGTAACTCAATTAACTGATAATTTAGGGATGAAAATTATTAAAGGATGGAAATTTACGGAAAATCCTGTAGAAAGGACTTCTTCCTATTGGGATCCAAGGATTTATGAGATTAATTCAGGCGGAGAAACAGGAAGGTTTTTTCATCAAAGAAAGGTAAGAAGATATTTCCTAAAAGGAACATCTGGAACGTCAGGATATTTTTCTTCCTCAGGAAGTGGCTCAATTAATTGTAATCAATCTCTTTATGGCAATATTAGTTGCACAACAACTTCTCCTTCTTCAACTTATATTCCTGGCACATCTGGTAGACCTGACCGAGTTGAACAAATTAGACAAGATGTTATTTATGATTGCAAAGACGAAACCGCTGCAAGGTTTATTAATAACAAGATTGATAGATTTAAAGGTCTAGATGGAAAGAAAAAGAAGTGGCATAAATGGGATAATTTACCCTATTGGACGCTTTTTAATTTAGGAGTTTCACCAAAAGGCAGAGAGATATTAAAAAACACCATCTGCACAAACACGTATAAAAACAAAAGTGCTATAACAGCCTCAGATCTTGATATTTACTACAGAGACAAAGGCATTAAAAAAAGAGGTTCATCAAATAAAAAGAATGTAGGAAATATAAATTGTGATTCTCCTGTTTGGAAAAAGAAGCCTATTTGTAATTAATGAAACTCCAACTAATCCCACCACTTTTCAAACTATTCAACAAAAGCACTTTTCTTTCATCACTGAATCAAAATAGCTGCCCTGCCTTAGATGCTGAAGAGATAAAAAAGCAAGATAGTTACTCTCCCAATGGAATTATTGGAGAGAAGGACGCTTGTGGCGTGGGCTTCATTGCAAATATTGATGGCAAAGAAAGTAATTGGATACTTAAGCAATCTTTAAAAGGGCTTAATTGTATGGAGCATAGGGGTGGATGCGGAGGAGATAGTGATTCTGGTGATGGAGCAGGGATTTTATGTTCAATTCCATGGACATTTTTAGAAAGAGAAATGAATTTGAATACCCAAACCTCAAAAAAAAGGGGGGTAGGTATGATTTTCATGCCAAATAATGAATCTAAAGTTAAAGAATCAAAACTTATATGTGATGAGGAAGCAAAAAAATTAAATTTCAAAGAAACATTTTGGAGAAATGTACCGACTAACAATAAAAAATTAGGAATACTAGCAAAAGCAAATGCACCATCTATAAGCCAATGGATCGTTTGTATCGAAAAAGATGATACTAGAGAAATTGAAATGCTCTTATTTCAATTAAGAAAAAGAATTGAGAAAAGGATAAGAGATAATTTCAAAAATGCCGTTGGGGAATGCGAATTTTATTTCGCATCATTGAGTTCCAAAACTGTTGTTTACAAAGGTATGGTTAGATCTGAAGTTTTATCAGAATTTTACGAAGACTTAAGGAAAGAAGATTTTAAAGTTTCTTTTTCTGTTTATCATCGAAGATTTAGCACAAATACCTTACCAAAATGGCCTCTTGCCCAGCCAATGAGATATTTGGGTCATAATGGAGAAATTAATACCCTTTTAGGTAATATCAATTGGGCGAAAGCATCAGAAAAACATATTGATGAGTACTGGGGAGAATTATCTCAGGATATCAAGCCAATCGTAGATATAAACAAAAGCGATTCATCAAATCTTGATGCAACTCTAGAAATTAATATTCGTTCAGGCAAACCAATAACTGATTCCTTATTAAGACTTGTTCCAGAAGCATTTCGAGATCAACCAGAACTAGAAAATAGAGAAGATATTAAAGCTTTTTATGAATATTCAGCTACTCTCCAAGAAGCTTGGGACGGCCCTGCTCTTTTAGTATTTGCAGATGGAAATTATGTTGGAGCCACTCTTGATAGGAATGGATTAAGACCTGCTAGATATTCAATTACCAATGATGGTTTTGTGATAATGGGTTCAGAAACTGGGGTAGTGGATATTGACGAAAACAGAGTTATAGAAAAAGGACGTTTGGGCCCAGGCCAAATGCTTGCAGTGGATCTTTCTCAAAACAAAATTTTAAGAAATTGGGAAGTCAAAGCAGAAGCTGCTAAAAGAAAAAATTATAAAAACCTTATACAAAAAAGAACTGTAAAACTAAACCAAAATGAATGGTCTAATACCCGTATTTTAAAAGATCTTGAATTACTTCAACAGCAAACTGCTTATGGTTTTTCCTCAGAAGATAATGACCTCATTCTTGATTCAATGGCTTCTCTATCTAAGGAACCAACATATTGTATGGGTGACGATATCCCATTAGCGGTTCTCTCTTCAAAACCTCATATTTTATATGACTATTTCAAACAAAGATTTGCACAAGTTACTAATCCTCCAATAGATCCTTTAAGAGAAAAATTAGTAATGAGTTTAGAGATGCATTTAGGTGAAAGGTGCTCCCCATTTGAATCTAATAATATTAAGCCTTTTATTCATTTAAAAAGTCCAATTATTAATGAAGAAGAATTAATTTCATTAAAAGAATCAGAAATTAAATCAAAAACTATTTCAAGTTTATTTGATATTGAGGAAGGAATTATAAGCTTTAAAACAAAGTTAGATGATATTTGTAAATTAAGCGAGAAAGCAATAAATGAGGGCTGCTCTTTAATAATCATTTCGGACAAAGGAGTTAGTTCAAAACAAAGTTTTATTCCTCCTTTATTAGCTGTAGGTGCGATTCATCATTATCTTCTTAAAAAAGAAATAAGATTAAAGGCCTCGCTAATTATTGAAACTGGTCAATGTTGGAGCACACATCACTTAGCCTGTTTAATTGGTTATGGAGTTAGTGCTGTTTGCCCTTGGTTAACACTTGAATCTGGAAGACATTGGTTGCAACATCCAAAAACTCAAAAGCTTATTGATAGTAAGAAAATCAATCCACTATCAATCGATGATGTTCAGAAAAATATCAAAAAAGCTTTGGAAGATGGATTAAGAAAAATACTTTCTAAGATAGGAATTTCTCTATTATCTAGCTACCATGGTGCTCAAATATTTGAAGCTGTAGGTCTCGGTTCTGACTTAATTAAAATAGCTTTCGATGGAACAACGAGTCGAATTGCAGGGATCACACTTAAAGAACTCGCAAATGAATCACTCCTAATCCATACCAAAGCTTTTCCAGAAATCAATTTAAAAAAATTAGAATTTTTAGGATTTGTTCAGTTTAGAAATAATGGAGAATATCATTCTAATAATCCTGAAATGTCAAAGGTTTTACATTCCGCCCTAAAGCAAGGGCCAGGATATGATCATTTTGAGACTTATAAAAAACTTATTCGCAACAGGCCAATTACTTCGTTAAGAGATTTACTCTCAATCAACTCGACAAGAAAAAGTATCCCCATAGATGAGGTTGAAAGTGTTGAATCAATCTGTAAAAGGTTTTGTACTGGAGGAATGAGTTTAGGAGCATTATCAAGAGAAGCACATGAAGTGTTGGCCGTTGCAATGAATAGAATTGGTGGAAAAAGTAATAGCGGGGAAGGAGGAGAAGATCCTGCTCGTTTTAATGTATTGAATGATATTGATGAAAATACTCAATCGACAATCTTACCATCTATAAAAGGCTTAGAGAATGGAGACACTGCTTGCTCAGCTATTAAACAAATTGCCTCTGGAAGATTTGGTGTTACTCCAGAATATTTAAGAAGTGGGAAGCAACTTGAAATAAAAATGGCTCAAGGAGCTAAGCCAGGCGAAGGTGGCCAATTACCAGGACCAAAAGTGGATTCATATATTGCAAAGCTAAGAAACAGCAAACCTGGAGTAGCCTTAATATCTCCACCCCCACATCATGATATTTACTCTATTGAAGACTTAGCTCAGTTAATACATGACTTGCACCAAGTGCATCCAAAAGCGAAGGTCAGTGTGAAACTTGTTTCTGAAATTGGGATAGGTACTATCGCTGCAGGAGTAAGCAAAGCGAATGCTGATGTAATACAAATTTCCGGGCATGATGGAGGTACTGGGGCTTCACCTCTAAGTTCTATTAAACATGCTGGTTTACCTTGGGAATTAGGTGTTGCAGAAGTCCATAAATCTCTTATGGAGAATAATCTTAGAGAGAGAGTACTTTTAAGAACTGATGGGGGACTTAAAACAGGATGGGATGTTGTAATCGCAGCTCTTTTAGGTGCGGAAGAATTTGGCTTTGGTTCAGTAGCAATGATTGCTGAAGGCTGCATAATGGCGCGTGTTTGTCATACAAACAAATGTCCTGTGGGTGTAGCTACTCAAAAAGAAGAATTAAGAAAAAGGTTTAAAGGTTTACCTGAAAATGTAGTGAACTTTTTCTTATATATTGCTGAAGAGATAAGACAAATAATGAGTAGCATTGGCGTCTCTAATATGGAGGAATTGATTGGTAATCAGGAGTTTCTAACAGCAAGAGATATTAATCTTCCAAAAACTGCAAATATTGATCTTAGTTCTCTAATTAAAAAAGGAACTCAAAATAAAGATAGGTCATGGTTAAAGCATTCCAAGACTGCTCATACCAATGGATATGTATTAGAGGATCAATTTTTGTCTGATAATGAATTCATGAATTCTATTAAGAATCATAGAAAATTAATTAAAGAAATTGAAATTAAGAATACTGACAGAAGTGTATGTGCAAAAATATCAGGAGAAATTGCAGCACTTTATGGAAATAATGGATTTAATGGTGAACTAAATCTCAATTTCAAGGGATATGCAGGACAGAGTTTTGGTGCTTTTTTATTAAAAGGAATGCATATCCAATTAATTGGAGAAGCTAATGATTATGTTTGCAAAGGAATGAATGGAGGTGTACTTACTATTGTTCCTCCACAAGTAGATGAGAAATCTTCAGAGCAAGTAATATTGGGTAATACCTGTCTTTATGGAGCAACAGGTGGCAAGTTGTTTGCTTTAGGTAAATCCGGAGAAAGATTTGCCGTTAGAAACAGTGGGGCTACTGCGGTTACAGAGGGTTCGGGCGACCATTGTTGTGAATATATGACTGGAGGCAAGATAGTAATTTTAGGTTCAACAGGAAGAAATATTGGAGCAGGAATGACTGGTGGAATAGCTTATATACTTGACGAAAATAATGATTTAGAAAATAAAGTGAATAAGGAAATAGTCAGTATCCATAAAATAACTAATCTAAAGCAAGAAGAGATTTTATTAGGAATTCTTGGTGAATATCAAGAGAAAACAAAAAGCTTAAAAGCATTCAAAATAATCAATAATTGGTCTAAGTTTAAAGAAATTTTTAAAATAGTTATTCCTCCAAGTGAAGAAGAAATGCTTGGTTTATAAAGTTAATGAATGCCTACTTTTATTAAGACTGAACTCATAAAAAAAGAATACTTAATTCAAAAAGATATAAGGAAGAAAATAATCAATGAACATATCCAATGGATAGAACAATTAAAGGAAAAAGGAATAAATATCAAAAGCGGTTTTTTAGTAGACGAATTAAAACAGTCAGGCGCTGGTGGGTTACTTATTCTTGAAATTGGAACCTATAAAGAAGCGCTAGAAATTATAAAAAACGATCCGATGATAAAAAATAATATTGTTGAATGGAAATTAAATGAATGGATTAATATCAATTAATAAAAAGGTTAATTATCTTGGAAACTTTTTCATAAGTTTCTGGATCTCTTCAGCATGATAACTACTACGAGTTAAAGGAGAACTGACAACTTGCATAAAACCTAATTCATTTTCTCCAAATAATTTAAAATAATTAAATTTCGAAGGGGTGACAAATCTTTGGACCTGAAGATGTTTTGGGCCTGGAGATAAGTATTGGCCAATAGTAACTATATCTACATCATTTTTTCTTAAATCCATTAGAAGATTTAAAACTTCATCATCCTTTTCTCCTAATCCCAACATAAAGCCAGATTTGGTATAAACACTTGGGAAATATTCTCTTGTTCTTTTAAGTAATTCTAAAGTTCTTTTATAGTTTCCTTGTGGTCGGACTTTCCTATACAAAGCTGGGACAGTCTCAATATTATGATTTAAAACGTTTGGTTTAGAATCTAAAATCTTTTCAAGTGCTGACCATTTACCACATAAATCTGGAATTAATAATTCAATAGTTGTTTCAGGAGATTTTTTTCTAACTTCCGAAACACATTTATAAAACTGTGAAGCTCCCCCATCACCTAGATCATCTCTATTAACAGAGGTAATCACAACATGTTTAAGTTTCATTCTAAAAACAGCTTCTGCCAAACGATCAGGTTCTGTTGGGTCTAAATCTCTCTGGGATCTATCAAAATCAATATCGCAATATGGACAAGCTCTAGTACAGCCTGGGCCCATAATTAGAAAAGTTGCAGTTCCACTAGCAAAACATTCGCCAATATTAGGACAGCTTGCTTCTTGACATACAGTATTTAATTTTAAATCACTCAACAAATTCGCAGTATTTCCTATTCTCTCAACTTGAGGTGCTTTTACTCTTAACCAGTCAGGCTTCGAAACCGCATTATTAGAAATATTAGTCAAATTAATTTATTCAACTTAATTAACCCTAATTTTAATCAAAATAATCAAATTTTACTATGTTTTATTTACTTCAATATAGAAATTAAATTTCTAATTAAATCTGGAAGAAATTTAAATATTACTTTTAGAAAATAAAATTTAAATTTTTCTAGCATTTTCCAATACAAACTAATTATATGATGTGCCAATTGTTCTAACAACATAAAATAGAACAATATACAGAACGTTATTTTCAGTACAGTTTAAATACATAATATTCTATTACTTTTTAGGTAATATTCTTAATTTTATTACAGAATAATGTTCTATAAAGTGTTTTTTTATAAAGTATTTGATACAGTTAAAAATATATGTATTAAAACATTGACTATTAAATTTAAAAGAAAACGTTTTCTTTTATCTGAAAAAAATAAAAAATCTAAAACCATTGGATATGCAAGAGCTATAGATAGTGAATATGACTACTTAAAAGAACAAATAACATGCCTTAAAAATGAGGGTTGCAGCTTAATATTTTCTGAAATCGTAAGTTTAGATGAAGAAACAAAACCCGAACTTAAAAAAGCTCTAAATTATTTATCAAAAGGAGATGAATTAGTCGTAACAAAACTAGATCGAGCATTTGCTAATAGGAATGAATGTATAAAAACAATTCATAAACTCTTGAATAATGATGTTAGGTTAAGAACTTTATCTGGTTTTTTATCCCCCAAACATTCATCAGAGATATCTTTGTCTATCTTTAATATTTTATATGAGTTAGATAATTTAGATAATGAGTGTTTGGGAGAAAGGAAAAAAGAACTTATTTCGCAAAGAAGATTAAATGGAAATAATTTAGGTGGCAGACCGAAAATTAGTCCTTTAAAAGAATCATTAGTGATGAGGTTACGTAATGAGGGTTGCTCATATCGATCAATCAGAACTCAAACTGGAATTGCTTTATCAACAATTAGAAGAATAATTTTAGATGGAGAAGCAAGCTGATATGAATAAAAAAGAACTTGAAAACCTGATTAAAGAAAACCTTAAAGATACTGCATTACGCATTCATGAATTAGATAATAAAGATAGAAATAGTTTAATAGCTGAATATAAAGAATGGATTCTGAATGACTTAGATTTTGCTGAGGTTATGATGTTACCTTACGAAGCCTATACAAATAAATTAGATAGAGATTTCTTAGATGATTTAAATTAATATCAAACAAAATTATTATTATATTTATACACAGCCTTTGCTATTTCGGGAAATAAGGTTTCATCTTTGAAGTATTTTTCCCCATTACCAAAAACAACTAATAAAGTCTGTACTGAGTCGTTATTAACCCACCAAGCAGCATCATGTCTAGCTTGTGACATTAGACCTGCTTTACTCCAGAAATTAATATTCTCAGGTAATCCCTCTCCTAAAAAACCATCTACTTGATTAAGAGGATCATTATTAAGAACATTCTTATTTAAATTTCTTTTTAAAAAACTTCTTAAATTTAAATTATCTTTTTGATAGTCAATCTTTATCATTATCTCCTCCAAAATCCTAGCAGTAGAATCAGTTGTCATCATATTTCTATTGCTGTTTTCAGCTCCGTAAAATTCTTTTTCTCGACCAAATGGTCCATCATCCCAAGTTTTTTGGCAGCAATTTATTTCATTTAATTCATTCCAATTAAGCTCTTTTAACCAATCATTGATTATTGATCTTTGATATTTCCAATTCTCCCAAGGATCTCCTTCTATACATGGACCGCTTGTGGTCCCAGTGATAATATCGATTAAAAAGCTTGTTGCATCATTACTTGAGTAAAAAAGCATTTTATTGACTGCATCAATTATTTCTTGGGTTAATAATATTTTTTTTGTATCAATCCATGAGTATGCAGCAAGGCCATAAATTAGCTTTACGATGCTTGCAGGATAAATGAGTTTTCTATTATTGATTCCAAATCCAAAGCCTTTATTTATATGATTGCTTTCACTTTTATAATTGATCCAAGTTATTGCGATATCATTCCTTAAATTTTCTATATTGTTAGAGCAAACTCTCTCTAAAATATCATTTAAGGCGAAACCCATTTCTTCTTGTAAATAATAAAAAGACATTTTATGAAAGAACATATAGACCCTATCTCACTATTTAAGCAAACTAATTTTTCAAACACTATTTGGTGGAAAGTAAAAATTAATATTTCTGGATATCAAAATGAAACTGAAAATAATTTAGTGACGGAAATAGTCAAAAATAGAATTTTTAGACTTATTTATCCGAGTCTTTATCAGAGTAAAAATAAATTATGGAGGATTTTAGTTCAATTTTATGAAGATGGTTATATATGCTGGATTGATTTAGATAAATTATTTATTGAGAGATTTGATATTAAAAACAGTTTTGTTGAATCTGATCAAATGTTAATACAAGCAAAAATTCCATTGATTCTTAATTGGATACAAGATCAATCTAAGGTAAAAAATATATATCTTTGGGGCGGTACGTTGGGTCCTAATTTTGACTGTTCTGGCTTAATTCAAACGGCTTTTTTCAATCATGAAATTTATATACCTAGAGATTCTTATCAAATTAAAAGTTTTTGTAGGCATATTTTCAATTTTAAAGAAAAAAATAAATCACTTAAAAAAGGAGATATTTTATTTTTTGGAAACAAAAACAAATGTGATCATGTTGGTATTTATAAAGGAGATGGATTTTTTTACCATAGTTCGGGTAAAGATTACGGGAGAAATGGCATAGGAATAGACACTTTAAAAGAGACTAATGACAAAATATCTCTACATTATCAATCAAAACTTATTTCAGCAGGAAGAATCACAAGATCATACAGATGGAATAAAGCTATTAGATAATTTTTTATAGAATTTTTATTTTTTATTTTTAATTTTTTGGATATGAAGTTAACCTGCAGTCCAAATATTTTTAATAATTGGCATTATTGTATCTAAATGAAGAGTACCCACAAGAAGCCATGCAAATACGGCTCCGCCGCAACCACCTAACCAAAATCCACTTGTAAAATCAGCCCAACCTGTTCTAGTAAATAAGTCTGCGGGAGGATTATATACGGTGGCATCTGGAGGCTGAACATTAGGTGTCTTTCCTGGTGCATTATAAAGAACTAAAAGTGCTGTCATTATGTGAACCGCTCCAATAGCTGCCAGAAGTCCTGCAGTTATTGCAAACTCAGAATTTCTTAGTGGACCTGTCATTGTAAATGGTCCATATAGCAGATAACCAAATGCTGCCCCTGTCTCTAAACCTCTAAAGTTTGGAGAAATCCCTTCCCTATAAAAAGGTAAGTTATTAATAAAAGCTTTTGTAAAATAACCGCTATTGACTGGCGTGGCTAAATTTCCAACACATGGATCAGAAACAGTTTTAACAGCCCATTGGTTTGCCACCCCAATGTCATCAGGCTGGACAGAGTTATCTATATATTTATCATCAAATTTAATAGAATTTGTTGATTCTGAGAATGATTTTTGAAAGTCGCTCATTTTTTTTTGATAGTTATTTTTGAGTTAATTTAATCAGTTGCAGTAATTAATCTTCCTATCAGTACGATAAAGACTGCAGGCATAGCTATCCCAATTAATGGAACAAAGATCGGAGGAAGGAGATTTGCTAAATCAGATGGCATAATTCTTTAAACTTCTTGAAACACTCTAATATTTATCGGAGAAATAGTGTTAATTTTATTACTGGATGATATAAAAATTATTAACTTTTTATATGCTGAATTTTCTCGCAATAGTTCTCATTATTTTAATACTATTTTTTATAGTAATTTTCAAGAGAAAATATATATCCAATGCTTTTAATAAAAAGAAATTATATCTAAGACAAGAAATACTTAATAAAAATCATATAATTAAGCCTTCATTAACAAAACATAATCATTATCAAAATAGCTCTAATAAGTACTCAGAGTTTTATAAAAAAACTCTTAGAGAAAAAATGTTAAAACTATCAAAAGGGAGTACAGCAGATAAATTACAATCTTTAAAGATTGCAGA
The DNA here is from genome assembly GCA_003210275.1 of Prochlorococcus sp. AG-686-M10. Classification (GTDB taxonomy): domain Bacteria; phylum Cyanobacteriota; class Cyanobacteriia; order PCC-6307; family Cyanobiaceae; genus Prochlorococcus_A. The sequence goes on along the minus strand of QCVU01000020.1, from coordinate 400 downwards.
AGAATTAGCAGATAAATCTACCTTACCAATACTCAAACGTGGTTTAAAAGATATGGATCTACAGATAGTTGAACGTTCAGCTGAACTTATTAGAAAGTTTAAGTAAAGATTTAGTCATTAGAAGTACTTTGAATTTTTCTAATCCTATAAATTGGCCTATTTTGACTCTCGTGATAAGTTCTAATTAATAGTTCACCCAATAATCCAAAACTAAATAATTGAACTCCAGCAATTCCCAATATCAAAGCAAACATTAACATCGGCCGATTGCCAATATCATTTCCTAGGAGTTTGATAATAAATAAGTAGGATGTCATTCCAAAACTTATTAAAATACTCACAATCCCAAAGAAACCAAATCCATACATAGGTCTTGTTAAAAATTTAGTCATAAACCAAA
>QCVU01000019.1 GCA_003210275.1 Prochlorococcus sp. AG-686-M10 | reverse complement strand
TCATTTCCCAAGGAAAAACAGCAAAATAATCATTAAAATATTTTTCAGCTTCTTGATATTTCAATTTCGTTTGATCATAGCGAGACCATTCTTCACCAAAGCTTTTAACAGTATTGATATCTAAATTATCTGCTATCTCCTCTCTATTTTTTGACATTTTTGTAATTTTCCTTACTTTATCATATGGATTTTTTATTATTTTCTTATTGTGTTAATATTTTATTTATTAGTAATTTATATTATAGGATTGGCACCAATTGTTTCAGTAATAATACCTACATATAATCGAGCTTATTGTATTAAAAGAACTATTGATTCGGTTCTAAATCAATCATTTAAAGACTTCGATATCTTTGTTATTGATAATAATTCAATTGATAATACTGAAGAAATAATAAATTCTTACAACAACCCAAAAATCAATTTCAAAAAAATAGAAAATAATGGGGTGATAGCTATTTCTAGAAATAAAGGTATTTTTTTATCTCGGTCAAAATATATTGCTTTTCTTGATTCTGATGATTGGTGGAAGCCAGACAAATTAAAAATATCAGTTGAATTCCTAGAAAATGGAAATGATTTTATATGTCATGGACTAGAAATTTTCAGAACCCAAAGAAATAACATCTCAAAAGAATATACAAAAAACACTTATAAATTTAAAAAACCTTTTTTCGAATCTTTTTTAAAAGATGGAAACACAATAGAAACTTCTAGTATTATCGTGAGAAAGGATATAATAACTAAACTTGGAGGTTTTTTTGAGTCTAAAAGCCTTTCTGGCTCAGAAGATTATGACATGTGGTTTAGAATATCTTCAATAACGAATAATTTTTGTGTGATAAATAATAATTTAGGCTATTTAACCTATGGAGAGGATAATTACTCAAACGAAATTAAATTAAAAAAAGCATTAAAAATAATGATTCCTCGATTTGAGAAATTGTGTATAAAAAAGAAATCTAAACCAACTTACTTATATTATCTTGCCTGTTCTATCTACATCAGGTCAGGTGATTTTAGGAATTTTCTTAAATTCTTCAAATTATTGTTAATTAATGATTTAAGATTTTTAAAATTATTAAAGATTTTAATTAAATTTATTTTAGCTTTAATAAATAGAGTTATAACCTCTAAAAAAATTTCCAAAGAAAATTTGTAATTTATTATAAATTATTTAAAACACCTATAAGTCTATAATATTAATATGAAAATATTGATTTATTGAATAAGTGATTAATGTCGCGATTATTGATTATGGCACAGGAAATATAGCCTCTTTATCATCAGCAATAAATTCTTTAAATGCAAAAGCTTATTTGGCAACTAGTTTAAAAGATATACAAAATGCTGATGCTTTAATACTTCCAGGCGTTGGTCATTTTGGACATGCTTTAAAAAATCTAAAAAAAAATTCTTTGATCAAACCAATAATAGAAATAGTTAAAGAAGGATTACCAACTTTAGGAATTTGCTTGGGATTTCAAATATTAACATTATCAAGTGAAGAAGCAAAAGGAAAAGATGGGATGGGTTTATTGCCTTTTAGAACATTACGTTTAAAGCAAGATTACCCAAAAATTTATAAGATCCCACATATAGGTTGGAACCTTTTATCTTTAAAAAATAATAACTCGAAGCTACTAAAAGGAATACCAGAAGGTAGTAGATTATTTTACTTCTGCAATTCATATGGTGTAAAAGCAACAAAAAAATTTAATGGTACTTTTGCTGAATATACACATGAAGAAAATATGGTTGGTTTAGTGGAATATAAAAATATCTATGGTGTACAATTTCATCCAGAGAAAAGTAGAAAACAAGGCTTACAGTTAATAAAAAATTTCCTTTTTTAATAATGCTCTACCCTAGATTAATCCCATCACTATTAGTTAATGAAAAGCAAGAGCTTGTAAAAACTATTTGCTTTAAGGATAGAAATTATCTTGGAGAACCTTTAAATACAGCTTATATATTTAGCGGTTTTGAAGCCGATGAATTATTAGTTCTTGATATAGATGCAAGTAAAAACAAAAAATGTATTTCACTTGATTTTGTGAGATCTTTATCAACTTTCACAAAAGTTCCTTTAACTGTTGGTGGAGGGATCTCAAATTTAGATCAGATATATGAAATCCTCTCTCTAGGGGTTGAAAGAATAGCACTCAGCAGTGCTTTAAATGATGATATTAGATTACTTAATAATGCTGCAAATAGATATGGATCATCTTCTATATCAGTTATTGTGAACACATATAGAAATAGTGTAGGAGAATTAATGGCCTGTTTCGGCCGTCCAGAATTTTCAAGAAAGTTTTATCTCATAAATGAAATTTGTAAAATATGTGAAGATTCTGGAGCGGGAGAACTAGTTATTAATCAAATTGATCATGAAGGAACAAGAAAAGGATTCGATATAAAGTTGATGCAAGATCTAAACGAAATAGTATCAATTCCATTAGTTGCTTTAGGGGGTTGTGGATCAAAAGAACATATATCTGATTTACTGAAAAGGACCCCAATATCTGGAATATCATGTGGTACTTTTTTTGTATATGCTCCAGAAACGTCACAAGTTTTGTTGAATTACACCGCTACCTCAACTTGGTTAAAAGAAAATTTTAAGCAATTTATAGATATTTATAAAAAATGAAAAAATACTTAAAAAACAAAACGAAAAAAATTAGGCCTTATCAAATTTGTGTCAGATGCGTAATGGATACATCTGATCCTTGGATAGAGTTTGATTCAAAAGGTGTTTGTAACCATTGCAAAGCCTATTCTCAAAAAAATTTTAAATCAGAAGATTCAATTAAAGAAAAAAAAGAAGATCTAGAAGAAATGTTTGATGGGATAAAGAAACTAAGAGACAAAAAAACAAAATATGATGTAGCTATAGGTATTAGTGGTGGCGTAGATAGTTCATATGTGACTTATTTGGCTAATAAAGCGGGGTTAAAAGTTCTCGCTATTCATATGGACAACTGTTGGGATACAGCTACTGCAATTAAAAATATAAATAATCTTATATCTTTAAAAAATGTAGATTATTATTGTGAAGTAGTTAATTGGAAAAATTTTAAAAGCAGTCAAAGAATTCTTATTGAATCTGGACTACCAGATATAGAACTTCCTACAGATAGTGCTATAACCGCAGTAATTTCTAGGGTAGCTGTTAAACATGGTATAAAAACAATTCTAAGTGGAGGTAATTATTCAAGCGAAGGTATATTACCTTCAGCATGGATGTACAATCCAAAAGATAGTTTATTCATTAGATCTATTTTTAAAAAAGCAGGAAAGTCAACTGCTATTTTTAAAGCCTTTAAGTTTGGTTTGCGAGACGATTTTAAATTTCGTTTTTTACATAAAATAAAAACTCTATATCCATTAAATTCTGTTATTTATGATAAGGAAAAAGCAAAAAATCATTTAAAAAGAGAACTCAATTGGCAAAGTTACGGAGGGAAGCATTGTGAATGTTTATATACTAAATTTTGTCAATTAATTTATCAGCCTATGAGGCATGGAATGGATTATCGAAGAGCTCATTTATCAACAGATATTTGCAATTCAAGAATTAGCAGACAAGAAGCAATTAATATTCTCAAAGTTTCACCATGGGAAAACCTTGATCTAGAAAATGAATTAAGCTTCATAGCTAATAAACTTGGTTACGAAGTCTCTGAATTAAAAAACATTATGAAAGAACCAAGATTATGGTATAAAGATTATTCTAATAATGAATTTTTATTAGGTAAAATATATAATTTATATAGGTTTTTAACTGGGAGGCCTTTGGCAAAGTCTTGGTGGGGTTAAACATACTAATTAAAATTAATTCAAAAGTTTGTTTAATTTTCAGAAGTAAATCTTATATTAATTAGTAGCATTTTTACTGGAAAATAATAATTTTATTATCCAGTATATCTTTTCTCCAAATTAAGTTAAAATATAAAAATTTAAATATAATTTCTGATGAAAGTTTTTATTGATATAGGAGGTCACCATGGAGAAACAATAAAAGAAGTGATGAAGAGAAAATATGATTTCGATAAGATTTATTGCTTTGAACCTTCAACTAAGTGCTTTAATAAATTAGATAAAATTGCGAAGTCAGATAAAAGGGTTACTATTTGCAAGTTTGGATTAGGAAAAAGTAACTCTGAATTTGAACTTTTTGAGTCAGGAGAACTTTCTGCGAGTATTATTAAATCAGGTAAAAACAATTCTAATAATATAAAGTCAAATAGAGAAAAAATCGAAATAATGAATGCCTCAGAATGGGTTAAGAATAATCTATCTAGTTCTGATATTAATGTAGTTAAAATAAATACCGAAGGTTCTGAAATAGATATTTTAAAAAGTTGGATCAATTCAGATTGCATGAAAATATTTTATAGTGTAGTCGTTATGTTTGATATAAGAAACTTTCCAGAATCCAGACATCTTGAAAAAGAAATAAGAAAAGACTTGAAAGAAAATAAATACTTCAATTATTGCGATGCAGACGATATTATTAGAGGGCGAACACATGAAAAAAGAATAAACAATTGGTTATCAAAATTTGGATTAGATAAAAATATCAATTCAAAAGAAGAATTACAAAAAAGATATGGAAGCATTATAAAAAAATACTCTTTAAAAGATGGAAGATTTTATCAATTAGAGCCTTATATAAAGGAATTCATTTCATATAATTCTTTTCCAAATTCAATAAAAATATTTTTTAGATTTATAAAAAAACTAATTGGCAAAAATAAAGAAACCTCAGCATAACTATAAAAAACTAAAATCTAAATAATCAATAATTTTTATAAAAATGATTTCAAAAGAAAATAATATTTTATTACTAACTCAAGGTAATCAAAGAAGTATATATTTAGAATCATTAGCTATAGGCCTAAAGTCAAACGGTTACAATATTGCATTTGGAACAATAGGAGAATATGGTCCTTTACAGAATTGTTTATCTAAAGAAGGGATAAAATGTTATTGCCTTAAAGTGAATAAAAAACCGTTATTAAAATCATATTTTAGTAATTTCAAATTCTGGTCAAAAGTTATTAAAAAAGAAAATATTGGAATCATCCTATCCCATCTTCAATGGGCAAATATTATAGCTTTGATGCTAGAAAAATTCTTAATTAAAAGAATCAAAGTTATAACTACTAGACATCATGTAGATGCCTCTTTCATAACTAAAAGTAATAATGCAAAAATAGAGGATTTTATTATAAACTTACTATCTTATAAGCAAGTTGTAGTATCTAAAAGAGCTAAAATTTTTATGCTTAAAAATGAATTTTTTGCATCTTCAAAAAAAATATTTTATATTCCACTTGGTTATAATTTTGAGAAATATCTCGAGTTAAAAAAAGGCAGTGCTTTGAAAATAAGAAAAGAAAATGATTGCGAATTTCTTATTATCACAATATCACGAATTAAAAAAACGAAAAGGCATATGATAGTACTTCAAGCCATGAATATATTAATTAATAGGGGTTTAGATATAAAGTGGATCATTTTAGATCAAGGACCACTTCAAAATGTTATAAAAGAAAAAATAAAAGAATTTCAACTAGAAGATAGAATTAAAATGTATGGTAATCAACCAAACATTATTGATTTTCTAGAAGCATCTGATTTACTTGTTCAACCATCTGTTGAAGAATCAAGCAATCAAACTATTAAGGAAGCTGCCATTACAGAAATTACTGCGATTATTACAAAAGATATAGGGGATTATGATGAATATATAGAAGACAAAAAGAATGCCTTTTTTATTAGTAAAAATATAACCAAAGAAGATTTAGCTAATTTAATAGAACAAATATATAGTAAAAAATACAATTTACAAAAAATGGGTTCAAATCTTAATAAAACTATTCAGAAAAGATTCTCAATTGAAAATACATTAGAAAAATATATTGAATTAATCAAGAATTAATCATTTATTAGACCTGCTTCACAAAATTTACGCCAATTAATCTTTAAAGAAAATATTTAGCAAAAAAATTTAAGTCGCAAAATATTTATTGCATTTATGGAGTAGTCTCTCAATCTCTAAATATTCGCTATTTTTAAATTTAATATTCAAATTATTTTCCTCTAAAATTTGGTTGCAAAATCTAAAATCTTGAATTTCTTTAATTTTCCCCTTAATAATAATCTTAACTTCTTTTTGATATTTCTTAAAGTATATCTGTTTTATTAATTTTGCAGTATCTAGAAGAGATAATGTTTTTTCTGATCCAAAATTAACAATATTATTTTCTTTATTTATAAAATTAGAATCACATAATCTTGATGTAATTTCACAAAAATCATTTACAGGAATAAAATCTCTCTTAATAAGAGGATTAGATTTAATTGTTATAGTTTGACTTTCTACTATTTCTTTACAAACATTATTTATAAATAACATCCAACAATTAACTTCTTTTCTATCAGGAAATCCAAAAATATTTGATAGCCTTAGAATAATAGAATTTTCAGGACTATTACCAAATATTTTTTTGACAACTCTCTCTCCCTCTAAATTAGCCAAAGCATAAGGATGATTGTTTAGAGTTGGTAATTTTTCATTTATTAAGCCTTCAAATTTATTGTTATAAACATGCGCTGTAGATAAAAAAATAAATTTACGGATTTTTGAAGCTTTAGCTGCTTTAACAAGTTTTTTTGTTTTTAAACTATAGAAATCAAATGAAGATATAGGATTTTGTCTGCAACAATCTGCATTTGGACCTGCTGCATGAATAATGAAATCAACTCCCTTGCATATATTTTTCAAAGTTTCAAAATTATCAAATTCAGTTAGAACCCAATTATTATAATTCGAAGATTCTATGATCTTTAAATTGCTTGAACCTCTAATAATTTCAAAACCTTTATTTTCCAAAAAATTACTTAATCTTCCTCCAAGTAAACCACTAGCTCCTGTTATCAAATACCTCACTTATCGAATCAATTAACTATTTTAAAATCCATGGAGGATTCTCTTTCCATAAATTTTGTAAATTTTCTAGATCTCTTTTATTATCCATGCACTGCCAAAAACTTTCATGCTTAAAAGCTATCAATTGATTATTTTTTGCAGCAATTTCAAGAGGCTTTCTCTCTAACATTTCGTTATCATCATTAATTAAATCTATAAATTCTGGCTCCATAACAAAGAATCCTCCGTTTATCCATCCATCCTTTAATTGTGGTTTTTCTTTAAAAGAAGTTATTAAATTTGATTTTAATTCTAATTCTCCAAATCTTGCTGATGGTCTTACAGCTGTCATAGTAACTAATTTCTTATTTGCAAAATGAAAATCTAATAAATCTTTAATATTAATATCCGCTAATCCATCTCCATATGTAAGCATAAAAGTATCCTCTTTTAAATAGTTTTTTAAACGTTTTAATCTACCTCCTGTCATAGTTTCCTCTCCAGTATCAACTAATGTTACTTTCCAATCTAAAGATTTATTTTGGTGAATTTCTATTTTTCCACTTGAAAGATCCACTGTAAAATCTGAATTGAGTGAATTGAATTTTATAAAATAATCTTTAATCACCTCTGATTTATAGCCTAATGCAACAACAAAATCCTTAAATCCATAATGAGCATATATTTTCATAATATGCCAAATAATTGGGAAATTCCCAATAGGAACCATTGGTTTAGGAATTAAATTTGTATACTCTGAAATTCTTGTACCTTTACCACCTGCAAGAATAACAACTTTCATAAATTACTCCAAGGAAAATTACTGGCATCGATTTCTTTTCTCTCAATTTCGTTAGGAGAATGTGGGATATCTGAAATATTTAAAATTAAACTTGAAGGATGATGTAGCCCTTCAAATCCAAACCATATTTTAGGTAATACAGTAATTCTACAGTAATTATCTTCACCAATTTCAAATGTACTTTTTGTATCGCTATCTTCATCATAAAAAATAAATTTTACTTTACCGTACGGGACAATTAAATTACATGTCATCCTCATATGTCTTTTCCATGCTTTAATTTTAGAAAATTTTATATTAGAAAAATAAGCCTCTCCAAATCCATAGAAAGAATTTTCAGAATTTTTTAAACAATGAAAAATATCCCCACCTTCTGTAGGGATTTTTCTTAAATTTGTAATTCTTATTTTTTCCACTATTTTTAAAGTTTCATATATTCATTGATTTGGTTAATAGTAAATTCTTTTGAATCCGATGTTTGATTATCATAATAATTTTTGTACCATAAAACCGTCATTTTTGTTGTATTGGCGAAATCTAATTTTGGCTTCCAATTTAAAAATTCGTGCGCAAGATCACAATTTAGTTTTAAAAGAGAAGATTCGTAAAATTTATCTTTATTTTTCACTAATTCCCATTTAACTTTAGGCCAATAGTCAGCCATATTTTTTACTAAATCTAAAACTGATTTTGTTAATAATTCACTTGGACCAAAATTAAAAGATTTGCCATTTAATTCATCATTAATATTTAAATTTATTGCCAACGTTAAATATCCACTTAGAGGTTCCAAGACATGTTGCCAAGGCCTTGTAGAATTCGGATTTCTTAGAATTACACTTTCTTCCCTCGACCAAGCCCTAATACAATCAGGAATTAATCTATTTTTAGACCAATCGCCACCACCTATGACATTTCCTGCTCTTGCAGAAGCTATTTTAACCTTACTATTATCTTTAAAAAAGGAACGAAAGTAAGATGATATTGCCAACTCTGCCGCACCCTTTGAAGCGCTGTAAGGATCTGGGCCGCCCAATTTATCGTTCTCCCTATATCCCCATTTCCACTCAAGATTATCATAACATTTGTCTGAAGTTATAAGAACAACGCTACAGGGATTGGTTAAACATTTCAAAGATTCTAAAATATTTACTGTTCCCATTAAATTTATGCTCCAAGTATCTATAGGATTTTTATATGAATTTATTACTAAAGATTGTGCAGCCAAATGAAAAACGTAATCAGGTGATTTTTCCTTTATTAAATTCTTAAGTAAATCAAAATTTCTAATATCTAAATTATAACTTTCTACATTCTCAAAATTAAGTATTTCAAAATGAGCTGGTTTGGTTGGGACATCAATACTTACTCCTATAACATTTGCCCCGAGCTCATTTAGCCATGCTGTCAACCAAGAACCTTTAAAACCAGTATGGCCGGTGACTAGAACCTTCTTTCCTTTAAAATTATCTAAAAGGGGTGAACTAATCATTTGACTTATCTTTTAAATAACATTTAATTAATATATTAAATACTCTACTTTTGAAAATAAATAAACTGTTCATAAAATTAATTATTTTTATAAAATTAATTTTCTATTATTTCTATCTTATTTTTTGAACATTTTAAAATTTTATCAAATTCATTTAGCCTCTCATAATCATGCAAAACGCATATAAAAGTTAGTCCATTAAGATTTAATATATTTTCAAGAATTTTATTTTTAGTTTTAATATCTAATGCACTTGTTGGTTCATCCATTATTAACATTTTATTACTTTTATAAAGAGCTCTTGCTATAGCAAGTCTTTGCTTTTCACCTCCGCTTAATCCAACTCCTCCTTCATTTACTAAAGATTCAATTCCTCCAAGTTTTCTAACAAGATTTCCTAAAGAAACAGTTTTAATAATTTGGTCAATTATTTTATTAGATTGTTTATTATTTTCATCTGAAAAAGTAATATTTGATCTTATAGATCCCTTTTCTATAAAGACTTCCTGCGGAACATAGCCAATAATGCTTTGCCAGCTTTTTCTTATAAGCACTTCTTTAAAATTTAATTCTTTATTATTAACTTTTATTATTCCTTTTTGAGGATAAAGCAAACCTAATATAATTCTTAGCAAAGTTGTTTTTCCTGAACCTGAGTCTCCAACGATTGCAACTTTTTCTCCTTTTTCAATATTAAAGCTAATACAATTAAAAATTATATCCTTTTCATATTTAAAATAAACATCTTCAAATTTTAAATTTTGGAACTTTGAAATTCCTTCTTTGTCATCATTGATAACTTTAGATATTTTTAAATTTTCGTGATAATCATATAGGTAATTTACTATATTTTTAAAACTATCTTTTGTAGTTGAGACTAGAGATAAGGACTCATAAATTTTTTGCATTAAAGGCAAAACTTTTTGGGCTAATATAATTATCGTGATTAGGAATGCTAAATATTTTTCTAATTGATTATTATATCCTAGGTAAAGTGATAACAAAATAAAAATAATTATCATGAGGTACTCCAAAAATACCCTTGGCAAGGCTGAATAATAATTTGTTAAAATAAGACTATTATTTAATGAATAATTGATTTTTCTAAATTTTTTAGAGGTTATTTCTTGAAGGTTGTATAAAATAAGATATTCAATTGAACCTAAATTCATTGATAATTTTTGTACGATTTTCTGAAGAACTAATGACTGCTTTTTACTCTCTCTTTTCCAAATTCTTTTTGCATAAAAAGAAACGCTAATGTACATAAAAGACACTAAAAATAATATACTTAAACTAATTTGCCAACTAAAGAATACTAATATAGACCCCATTATTAATAAAAAAAGAATGTAATTTATAAAGTTTAATGAGGGTGTTATTAATTGGATTAAAAATCTAACTCCATCATTTGTTAAAACAGATATAAGTTTACTTTTTTCTTCTCTAAGAAAAAATGAATAGTCTTGCTTAAGAATATTAGTATATGTTTTTGCAACTAAATCATTTGCAATAAGTGCAGATAATTTATTACTCCAATACAAACTAATTATCCTTATAGCTCCAGATAATATACATATAAAACTTATAAGTGAGACAAAACTAATTAAAAAACTTTGATAATTATTTGCTAAGAAAGTTGACTTTAAAAAACCTGGTATTTTTGAGTAGGTTACTTCAATATTTAATAGGGTTGAAAAAAAAGGGATGAGGATAGCTATGCTAATTAATTCTGAGAAGCTATTAAAAAGCATTAAAAAAGTTATTAAATAGATTTGTTTCTTTCTTTTCTTACTTAAATGTTTATAAGCAATTTTGTATAATCTAAAAAGAGAATTATTATTCATAATTAAACTATAAAATTTTGAGTATATAAATCTTTAATAATGTTGGTATTGGGAAAATAAAAATAAATTCTTTTATAAACTTTAAAATACTTGATTTGTTAAGTCTTATTTTTTGATTAGTAGTAACTTGGTCTAATTTATAAAACCTATAAATAAATTGATTCACATTTGTAAAATTAATATTATTATCTAGCTTTTTTATAATTCCGTTAACCATAGTTGGAGATCCAAGTTTACTTATTAAACGAATCATTAAACCTGTTTTAAATCCAAAATTATTAAATATTTTAACCTTACTATAAATTTCAGAATCAATTACCGTTTCAAAATTTTTATCATACCTCTTATAAAGAGGTACACAGTCTAAATTAATCCAAAAACAACTTAAACTTAAAGAGCTAAGCTTTAATTTTCTATTATTAGCTGAACACATATCATAAAAATAAGTTGGGGAATATTGTCTAAATCCATGTTCGATCCAACTATTAGCAGGTAAACTAAAGAAATACATTCCATCTTTTTTTAAAAGTTTGAAAATATTTGATAAATTTTCATGTTGATTGAATATATGTTCACTGGTACCAGGATCAATCACAAAATCAAACTGATTAATTAAATCTTTTTGATTAATTTCAAAGTTTAAATTATGAATGAAATCTGCATTTTCTTCATCAGTGATATCAATTATCTTAAAAGTTTTAGCTTCAAAATATTTTTCAAATACATATTTAGATAATTGATTAATTGGTATACTTTTAATTTCAAATAAATCTATTTTAAAATATTTATTAAGATTTACTTCACTAAGATAAGGATTCCCAAGAGAAACAATATTTCTACCCTTTATCTCATCCCTTAATGAGAATAGGAGATCAAATAATTCTTTTTCAATTGCCATGGTTTAATATAATAAAAATTTAAATAAATAACAATCTACTATCCCGTAAATATTTGTAACAATGTCTATTTTTTATAACCCTTGAATTCATAATTTTATTATGAATTTAATTTTTAAATAATCTTTGACTAGAAAAATAGATTTTATATTTTTGTCTAATAGTTCATGGTATATATGGAATTTCAGGAGAAATCTGATTGATGAAATAATTAAGAATAAATATTCTATATTAGTTGTAGCACCAATTGATTCTTATTCGGATCTCCTTATTAGCAAAGGCTGTAAATTCATTAATTGGAATTTAAAAAGATCTTCAATTAACCCAATTAAGGAAGTAATATCTATCATAGATATTTACAAAATTTATAAGAAATATAAACCAAAAATTATTCATCAATTTACTATTAAATCATGCTTCTATGGTTCTTTAATAGCCCGAATAATTAATAAATCTTATGTCGTTAATTCAATAACAGGCTTGGGGCATATTTTTTTAACAAAAAATTTTAAAAACTATTTATTAAAAAATTTATTATTACCTTTTTATCAATTTTCATTATCTTATAAAAATTCTACATTAATCTTTCAAAATCAAAGTGATTTTAAAACATATAAGAATCTCTCCTTAATAAAAGAAAATGATAATAAAGTCATTAGAGGATCAGGAGTAAATACAAATTATTTTTCTAAAAAGGAGGAGATAAAAAAGAATAATAAAGAGCCTATTATTCTTTTTCCTGCTCGAATTATTAAAGAGAAAGGAATAGTCGAATTATTAAAAGCCTGTACAAATTTATGGAATAATAATAAAATTTTTAAACTAAAGATAGTTGGAAATTTTGACAAAGGTAATAGGAGTTTTTTAACAAAGAAGGAAATTGTTTCTTTAATATCACATCCAAATAGGGTAGATTTCCTTGGACACATAAAAAATATGCGTGAAATATATTTAGATTCAGATATTGTGGTCCTTCCATCTTGGAGAGAAGGAATTTCAATGTCTCTTTTGGAGGCAGGCTCTATGGAATGTCCTATTATTACAACTAATGTTCCTGGGTGTAGAGATATTGTAGAGAATGGAATAAGTGGTTTATTAGTTCCAAAAGAAGACCCGGAGGCCTTAGAATTAGCTTTAGATTTTCTTATTAAAAACAAAGCATTTGGTAAATATTTAGGGAAGAATATCAGAAAAAAAATTATTAAAAACTTCGATCAAGAAGTCATTATCAAACAAACAATGGAAATTTATAAAAAAGGAATTTTAATTAATGAAAAGTCTAATATTTATAATTAATGATAAATTAAATGATTAATTATTAAAGTAATGATCGAAGTAAAGAATACTAATATAGAAATAATATGTATTGTGTTTTGATAACTGTATCCCTTATGAATTAATCTATGGTGTAAGTGACTTCTATCAGGCAAAAAAATTGATCTTCGATTTAAAAATCTTATAAACAGAACATAAACCATATCTAAAATTGGAATTAATAGAACAAGAATAGGAATAAATAAGGAAAATGATTGTCCTTCATATGAGGAAATCATGATGCTAAATGTAGATAAAATAAAACCTAGGAAATAAGAGCCACCATCACCCATTATTATTTTTGCAGGATATTTATTAAATTTATAGAATGCTAAAATTGAAAAAATAATTATTATTAAAATTAAACTGGTTAAAAATAAACCTTTTAGAAAACCTATTATTGTTAAAGTCCCCAAAATCATACATACATAAATTGCTGTTAATCCATCCAGACCATCCAACCAATTTATCGCATTTGTAACACCAGCGATCCATAGAGCATGAATAATCAAACTAATATTAACTGGAAGAGTTAAAATGAAACTGTTATTTAAAGGTATAAAGTTGAATTCGTTAAAAAGCAAGCCATTTATACCAAGAATTATCACAGTTAAGAATTGAATAAATAATCTTAAAAAAGGTGATAATCTAAAAAGATCATCAAATGTACCAAGTACAAAAAATATAGATGAACCTATAAGTATCTTTATAAGATAAGTATTCTCTAAAGGATTATTGAAAAGATATTTACCTATTAAATTATCATTAAAATTGAGAAATATAAGACTCAGGAAAGAACCAATATAAATAGCTATTCCACCAAGTCTAACGATATTTTCGCTATGAGATTTCCTAGAGCTTGGAGCATCATAATAATCATATCTAAGACTTAGTCTTTTTATTGGATTGATTAAAGAAAAAGTTGTGAGAAATGATATTAAAGGAAATACTGCAAAACAAATAAAGTATATATTTTGAGAGTTCACCAGCTAAAAAAATTTTTAATACAATTTTACTACAGAAATATCTACAATTTACTAACCGTAAATTTTGAAGTCAATTTTATAATAATAAAATAGAAAATTTTTTGCTGTTAAATATCAATTAAAGTTTTCTATTGATAAAGATAAGATAAATTATTTTTGACTAATTTTCTTTAGTTGGTAATTATTTAGTATTACAAAAAATAGAAATGTATATAACCAACTATAATATGAAAGATTTTCTACGATTTTTTGCAATAGTAAACCATTAGAGGCAGGATAAGTATTGTAGTCCTTGAGAACAACCTCAAGTTTTAAGTCAGACATTTTTTCAGGCAATTCTATATAAGTAGAATACATTTTATAAAATGTAGATTCACTTAACTTTTTTGATAAAAAATTATTAGCAAAGACACCTTTCCAATCAACTTTAGGAGTCATATCTGTATCGATAAGATAAGATTTTCCATTTATAAATGAAATTGTAAAAAAATGTCCTTGATTTTTCTGATCCTTATCAAAATAACTTACCCCTATAGAAGCATAATTAAAACCTAAATTTTCAAGTATATTTTGGACCAAAATTGCTTGTTGGCTACAGAATGCATTTTTAGCTTTTGCAATATCTTCAGGTTTAAGAACAAATAATGTCTCGCTAATGTAAGGTAATTTTGTTCTTTCCAGAAGACATCCTAACCAGCTATAAGAGCATTTATATTTAAGGGGCTCATGTTTATATTGGCTTGATATAAAACTAGTTAATTTTTGAGGCAAAGTATCATCTTGATTATTTTTTAAATATTCTTCAAAATAAATTTTATAACTTTCTAAATTTCTAAATTCCGAATTAGGCTTAAAATCTACCCATTCATAAGCTAATAATTTACTATCTTGAAATTGATAATCCTTATTATTAATTTTACTTTTTGAATTTATTAAAATAAAATATGATACTGAAGTTGGTATAAATAAACTAATGGAAGTTAACAATAATAATTTAGCAATACTTATTTGATTAAATGAAAAAGTAAAAAATTTTCTTATCTTTTTCTTCATAAAATTAAGATACATAGTTTAGTAATTTATATTTAAATTTGCACCATCTAAAGATATAGATATTAATAACAATAAATCACAAAATGGGGTAATGTTATTATATCTAATATAATTAAACATCATGGTAAATTGATGATAGATGGATTTTGAAAAAAATTTATTTAAGAAATCTATTTCGCTTATTATTGGTTGCCTTTATAAAGATATAAAAAGTACGGAGAAACTAGTAAACAGTTTAAAAGGAAATACTTACTTTTTAAAAGAGATAATAATAGTATTTAATAACGTTAATAATGGTAATAAAAAAAATTGCATAACTAAATTAAAAATCCCAAAAGATTTATGTAAATCTTTGATCTATCAAGAAATACTTATGCCTGGCGAAGCTAGAAATATTGGTATTGATAAATCTAAGGGAGAATTTATTGCTTTCTTAGACGCTTCCACCGTACCTGAGGATTTATGGTTAGAAAAATCACTTAAAACTATAATTATTAAAAATACTCAAGGCGTTTTAGGGAAGACAAAATACTTAAGTAGTAATAGTTTTGAAAAAAGTTTTATTGCTGCGACATATGGAGAAAAAGAATTAACAACTGTACCAGGAGCATTAATTAAAAGAACTCTTATAAATAAAATTGGTTATTTTTTACCAAATTTAAGATCTGGAGAAGATTCTGAGTGGATCAAAAGAGGTTCTGAGATTGAAAAAGATATAATTCAAAGGAATGTAGGTTTGGTTTTTTATGAGGCGATTATAAATAAATCACTTATTTATTTATGCAAAAAATGGTTCTTATATTATTCAAAGTCTGCACAGAATTATAATGTTGATATTGAAAGACAAAGATTTTTTTATTTATCATTCTTTTCTATTTCAATTTTAATTATTACATTCTTTTGGAATGATGTTATTGCAGATTGGAATGATGAAAGTCTACTCTACGTTCCTAATATTACAAAGATTACTCTATTATTTCTAACCCTAGTGTATTTAATTACTAGATTAATTATTATGCCGAAGAAAAAGCAAATTAAATTTAGAAAATACTCTTTTATAGATATTTTAAAATTTATTTTCATAAGTATACTTTTAGATGCTATAAAATTGATTGCATTTGTTAAAACCATTATTAAAAATTTTTAAAGAAGTAAAATTTTAACTGCAACTAAATAATAAATAAAAAATTCTTTAAAAGAAATATGAAGTGTATACTAATCATTAAAGAATCATACATATTTATAAATCGACAATACAAAAAAATATAAACTTAATAATTTATTTTAAGGCTTTTTTTTTAACTAAAAGAAAGTAGTCACTTTTTCAGAAATATGACTTAGCTTTGTACTAGAAATATAAATTTATTTGTTAAAGTCCACCAATCATATAAAATAATTGGATATCAAAGATAGTATTTTGATGATTTTTAGTTATCAAAATATTCTTTATTTCTTCAATGTTTAAATTATGATTAATAAGTTAGTTGATTTAATCTTTTCTGGGATTTCAATAATATTTATTTTAAGGTGCTTTATTGCTATTTTAATAGGAGCATTTATAAGTATATCATTAATTCTTTCTGGTCAGAATTGGGCAAAAACCTTTTCTAATGTCACTACATTTTGTATTTTGCCCCTAATAGGTTTAGTAATAACTACTGTAATATCTGGTAATATAGCTCTTTCTTTAGGAATGGTGGGTGCATTGTCAATTATAAGATTTAGACATCCGGTTAAAAGTCCACTTGAACTTTCAATTTATTTTCTATTACTAACAGTAGGAATTACAATTTCAACAAGCATAGGCAAAGCAATTGTCCTAACGCTTCTATCTATGACAGTAGTTTATTCTTATTCTATTTATAAGAAAAAACAAATTGCATCAAATCAAGGCTATTTGGATCTCTCTTTCTCTAGAGAAGAACCACAATTCCTCTTAGAGATTTCATGCTCTAAAAAAAACAAATATTTGTCAGAAAATATATTTCTTTTATTTAGTAATGAGGACTTTGCTAATA
>QCVU01000018.1 GCA_003210275.1 Prochlorococcus sp. AG-686-M10 | reverse complement strand
AAAGAGTTAGATGCTTAGCTGATGAAGAGGTTTCTGTAGGTGATTATGTACTTTCAGGTGGCGAAATCCCCTCCATATCAATAATAAATGGCTTAACAAGATTATTACCAGGAACCCTAGGAGATCCAGGATCGTTAATAGATGAGAGTCATAATTCTTCTTTATTAGAATATCCTCATTACACTAGACCTCTAATTTTTAGAGAAATGAAGGTACCAGATATTCTGGTTAGTGGTAATCATGAAGAGATTAAATTATGGCGTAAGCAAAAAATGTTAGAAAGGACCTTGGATAGAAGAAATGACTTGATTTCGAATGATGACTATAAAAAATTACCAAAAAGTAAGAGAATAAACAGAGACTTAAATGAAATAATGAAATTCCGAATAGGCAATGGATATGATATTCATAGATTAGTGGAGGGCAGAAACTTAATAATAGGAGGAGTTAAATTGCAACATCCTGATAATTTAGGACTGGATGGTCATAGCGACGCTGACGTTCTTAGCCACTCAATAATGGATGCATTATTAGGAGCTCTATCTCTTGGTGATATCGGAAAATATTTCCCTCCATCTGATCAGAAATGGAAAAATGTAGATAGTTTATTTTTGTTATCTAAAGTTATTGAATTAATTAGAAAGCAAGGTTGGGAAGTAAATAATATTGATAGTGTTATTGTGGCTGAAAGACCAAAAATTAAACCCTTTGTAGAACTAATGAAGAATAATATTGCTGAGATATTGCAAATCGAAGACAGTTTTATAGGAATAAAGGCTACCACAAATGAGAAATTGGGACCTGAGGGTAGAGAGGAAGGAATAAGTTGCCACTCTGTTGTTTTGCTTGAGAAAAAAGAATGAAAATAAACTTTAAAGTTAAAGAGAAAATAAAAAACCTTTCTTTTTTATTTATTTGTCTATTCATTTTTCTTTTTCAAATCAATTCTCCAATCCTTAATGCTCTTTCCATGGATACTTATCAAACTGGACTCGTCACAGAAGAGTTGAGACTTAAAATTCCTTCTGAGTTTAAAAAAATATGGCTTCAGGCTGAAAAAGAAGTTTGGGAGCCTTGGTTATCTATTCAAGATGGTTTTTTGGGTAGACAAATATTTTGGGATAAAGAAAAAGAAGAAGCTTTAATATTGGTAAATTGGGAAAATAAAAAACTTTGGAAAAGTATATCAATGAACGAAGTAAATGAGGTGCAAGAAAAATTTGAAGAAAACGTTAAAACATCTTTGAATACAAATGTTAATCCTTTTGAATTAATTTATGAAGGAGAGTTAGTTAAACAAGGATGAATTTAGATATTAGGTTTGACTTCCAGAGAAGAGAAAGAATTGGACTTATTGAAGCGATTTGGGGTGCAGATAAAAGTATAGATCAATTAAAGAGAGTGTCTAAAGAAGTCTTAGAAAAAAAAGAAGTAGTTTTTATTACGCGTATTGATAAAGACAAAGCTAAGCACTTATTAGATATGTATGAAGATGCAATATTCTATGAAGAAGCAAATTGTCTCAGAATTGGGGAGAATCTTAAAAAAATCTTTACTGAAAAAAAAGTTGCAATAATCTCAGGAGGTTCTAGTGATTTAGCTGTAACACTTGAAGCTAAATTCTCTCTTGAAATCTATGGAGTGACCTGTCAATCTTTTATAGATGTAGGAGTAGCAGGTCTTCATCGTTTATTAAACCAGATAGATGAAATTAATAAATTTGATGTTCTTATAGTTTGTGCGGGCATGGAAGGAGCTCTGGCAACTGTCATTGGAGGATTATTACCTCAACCTATAATAGCTGTCCCGGTTTCAGTAGGTTATGGAGTTAGTAAAAATGGAGAAACGGCTTTAAATAGTATGTTATCAAGTTGCGCTCCTGGGATTTCGGTAATGAATATAGACAATGGTTATGGAGCGGCAATGGCTGCACTAAGAATTATAAAAAGAATTTCCTAAAGATTGATTATTTTTTTTCGATTTCTAATAAATTCTCTATCCATAAATTTAGTTGTTTAGAAAGAATCCCTTCTTCCCGCATTTTTATAGCCTTCACAACAACGCTAGTATTAATCCACTCTGGATATCTTTTGGTCATTTATTTAATCTACAGTAATTATAACTTGATATAAATTTCTCTAAAAACAAGCTCTAAGTAACAAAATTAATTTATTATGTTGGATTTGGTACCTAATCTTGATAACTCTGAAGAAGTATCATCACCTTCTACGTTTTTTAACCTTTCGATTAATTCGGATAAATCTTTTTGGGCTAATTCACCATTAGGCTCCCATTTCAAAGATCTTGAATTTTGATTTAGGTTTTCTTTCATTTTCTGGCTGAAGTAATAAGAATATAAAATGAAAAAATTAAAAATTGGGTAATTATTTCAAGCTTAAAGTTAAAAAAGTATGAAGATTTCCGAATTTCTACTATTTTAGTAAATTATCCACCTCCAACAATAGATACAATTTCTAACTTGTCTCCTTCTTTAAGAATTTCACTCTCCCATTTTTTTGAGTTAATAATTAAGTCATTTACTTCAACCACCACAGTATTTTGCTTATATCCTAGGAATTCTAAAGTGCTTGAAAGTAAAGCCTTTTCATTTTCTAGTTCTATTTTTTTTTCTTTACCGTTTACTCTGATTTTCATGGGATAATTCTTTTATGATAATGATAGCTTCTTCTTTTGGATCTTTTGAATTTAACAGCCCAGAAACTATTGCTACCTTACTAATTCCATGATTTTTTAGAGAAGAAATATTTAATTTATTAATTCCTCCTATGGCAAAACAAGGAATTTTTATATCTTTTGTTAAGGCCTTAATTTTTTCCACACCAAGAGGTTTTTTATTCTTCTTTATTAAGGTTGGAAAAACTGGCCCAACTCCAATGTAATCGCATTCATCTTTAATAGCCTTATTGATATCAGTTGAATTATTGGCTGAAACTCCAATGATTTTTGAGGCACCAAGAAATTTTCTTACAGTTTTTATATCAATGTCATCTTGACCAAGATGAATACCATCTGCATTTGATGCTAGTGCTATATCTAATCTGTCATTAACGATAAACAAAGAATTATATTTTTTACATAAGTTATTTATTTCAATTGCCTCTTTGAGATGCTCTTTATCATTACCTTCTTTAAATCTATGCTGAATAATTTTTACCCCTCCTAACAATATTTTTTCAATTATTTCTAATAAGTTTTCTCTTTGGTCTGTTATCGAATATAAATTGTTTTCACTAATTATTAATTGTGCTCTCTTACGAGTATTGAAATTTAATAGTTCAACTTCTAAAGTGTAAATTTCATATCTAATCTCGGAAGCTATTTTAGAAAGTTTACTATTGTGAATCCTTGAAAATTCTTCAATAACTCTAAGAGCTTCTTGAACCCTTGCAGAATTAGAACTTATAATTTTAGAGGAACTATTCCTGTTGATTTGTTCAACATGAGATAATCCTTTGCATTGATCTTCAATATGGTTTCTTGCTAATTTGTAAATATCTAAATGATTTTTACCTAATATTTGTCGGAAGTTTTTTATTCTAATAACAAAATCTTCATTACCTAAGCCAAATCTGGCCCAGTCCTCCAAGACCCTTAGACCTTCTCTTGCTCTATCCAGATTAGCGTCAATAATTTGAGATATTCGTAAATCTTCCGGTTGATTTATGTTGGGATTTTTCATATAAAAATTTATTTACTATGCTTACTAAGAATTTTTAATGCATTTTCTCTGTCTTTTGTTATTTGATTAGATAGTTGATCAATATTCTGAAACTTGATTTGAGATCTTAGCTTCTCAATAGGTTCTACTGATAAATTTAGCCCATATAGGTTGATATCTTTATTAATTAAATGAACTTCAACGGCGGATGGCAAGAGAGGATCAATAGTTGGTTGAGAACCAAGATTCATAACAGAGGCAATTTTATTGGAAGAATTATTTATGGTAGACCATGCTGCATAAACTCCTTCAGCAGGTAAAAATTTTCTTCCATCTATTTCAAGATTTGCTGTAGGAAATCCTAGGCTCTTTCCAATACCTTTTCCTTCAACTACTTTTCCTTTAAAACTGTATGGCCTATTAAGTATTTTAAAAGCATTATTTAAATCACTTTTTTGTAATAAATCTCTTACTCTACTGCTGCTAATTCTTCCTTGATTATCCTCTAAAATTGAAATGATTTTTAGTTTTATATCCATATCTTTAGTGGCAAGTTTAATTGTATTAATATCTCCACTTCTTTTAAAACCAAATCTAAAATTAGCCCCTACTGAAATACTTTTTGCTTGTAATTGATTGATCAAAATATTTTTAATAAAGTTTTCAGCACTTAATTTTGAAAGTTTCTTATCAAAGGGAATCAGAACCAATTGTTCTATGCCAAGATCTTCAAGGATAGGGAGCTTTTCCTCTGGCAGATCAAGTCTAAGACGAGTTTCCCCATATAGTACTTCTCTTGGATGTGGCCAAAAGCTTGCGATTGTGGGGGTGTAATCATTTTCTTTAACAACACTTTCTATTAATTTTCTATGCCCCGCGTGTAGACCATCAAAACTACCAATAGCGATTGAGGTGGGCTTCTTAACTTCAGATGGTGATATTAAAGAGATCACAAGATAACGTGCAATTTTATGATTTTGATGGCAAATTTGAATAGATCATAGTTATTCAATCAAATGAATGTCTGACAAAATTGATTTTCAGTCGCTTTCATTTGGAATGCGGCGCATTGGGTGGATACGCTTTTGGACTCAATCCATTTTAGGTGTTGTAGTAACAGCTGTTTTGCTTTTTTCAAATGTTGTAAATAAAAGCGAAGGACAGCTGAGTTTGACTCCGGGTCTATCTCTAACAACAATTTCTTTAATTTTACTACTTTTTAGTTTGTGGCAAGGTTGGTTAATAGTTAGAACTGGCAGAGCAATTGCAAGTAATGCTAGACCCTCTAGAAGGCAAACAAGCAAATTAATAAAAAGAGGCTTAATAAACGATTTATTAGGTATTTTGTTTGGCTTAATTGGATATCAAGCACTTATGGGTGCCCTTTTTATACAGGCTTCCTCTCAAACAACTGGTCAACTTATTACTGCATCATCTGATATTCCTATTACCGGTCTTGAGATTTTATCAGTACTAAGTAATACACAAGTTATCGCAGCTCATTTCTTTGGACTTTGCTTCTCTTTATGGTTGCTAAGAAGCATTTATAAATGAAGTGTTGATTTTTGGCAAAACGTCTAAACTTCCTCTCCAAAACAAGTCTGGTTCTACAGGTGTAAGAGAAATTTTATTTTCTTGTATTTGAGAGACGTCACTAGGCCAATTCTTGGGTCCGTCGCCTTTCGATTTAAGATCTAAAACAGCCTCACCTGCTAACCAATAATAATCATCGCCTCTTGGATCTTCCCTTTTAGAAAATTGGTTTTTATATTTTCGGATAGATAATCTTGTCCAGGATAATTCCTTTATTTTATTTCTTTCACACGGAGGTATGTTCAAGTTCAAAAGAAGAGACTTTGGCCAACTATCCTTTATTGCTTGTTCAGCAATATTCATTGCAATTTCACTAGCAAATTCAAAATTTTTCCATTTAAAACTCGCAACACTTATTGCCATTGATGGAACATTTTCTAAAGTACCTTCCATAGCAGCAGCTACTGTTCCAGAACAAAAAATGTCTGTTCCTAAATTTGGACCGTGATTTATTCCAGAAAGAACTAAATCAGGTTTTTTATCTAATAATTCTGATAGTGCTAGTTTTACGCAATCAGCAGGGGTCCCTGAACAACCCCAAGCTTTAATACCTTTATCAAATAATTCATCTGCTCTTTCAACTCTCAAAGGTGACTGCAAAGTGAGCCCATGACCAGTCGCCGATCTTTCTTGGTCCGGACATACTACTGTTACTTTATGTCCTTTTTTTAATGCGGATTTGGCTAAAGCTCTTATTCCCTCAGCAAAAACCCCATCGTCATTACTTATTAAAATATTTAATGATTCCATTAATCAATACATTTTATTATGGACAATATTTAAGTAAGATAAAACTATATCTATTTTTACTATATCAGTGAGTCAAATTGAATCATTAAGTCAAATTGAGGGGAAACTAAATAATCTCTCACTCTTAGCTAATGAAAATATAAAAAATGCGAATAGTGATTCTGAATTGGACCAATTAAGAGTCTCTTTGTTAGGAAAAAAAGGAGAATTATCAATAATATTAAAAACTATGGGCAAATTATCCTCTGTTGATAGACCAATTATTGGACAGAAGGCAAACTTGATAAAGATAAACTTGCAGGATTTAATAACTGAAAGAAAAAATCAACTTATTAGTGAAGCTATTAATAAACAGATCGAAGATGAAAAAATTGATGTAACAATTCCTTCTACAGGAAATCTCCCTGGTAATAAGCACCCCTTAATTTCAACTCAAGATGAGATCATAGATATTTTTTGCGGGTTAGGATATTCTGTAGCGAATGGCCCTGAGATAGAGAGTGATTTTTATAATTTTGAGTCACTTAACATACCTAAAAATCATCCGGCGCGAGATATGCAGGATACTTTTTATTTAGATGAAAATCGTCTACTTAGAACTCATACATCACCTGTTCAGATTAGATATCTTGAAAATAATCCTCCTCCCGTAAGAATTATTGCTCCAGGGAGAGTTTATAGGAGAGATGCTGTAGATGCTACTCACTCTCCTGTTTTCAATCAAGTAGAAGTTTTATGTATCGATCAAGATATAAATTTCAGTCATTTGAGAGGAACTGTACTTACTTTTTTAAAAACTTTTTTTGGAGATATTCCTGTAAGATTTAGAGCTAGTTATTTTCCTTTTACTGAACCTTCTGCGGAAGTTGATGTTCAATGGAAAGGTAAATGGTTAGAAGTAATGGGTTGTGGGATGGTAGATCCAAAGGTTCTGGAAAAATTAGGAATTGATTCTGAGAAATGGACTGGATTTGCAGCTGGATTAGGTGTTGAGAGATTCTGTATGGTGAGACATCAGATTGATGATATAAGAAGGTTTTATACCAATGATCTTAGATTCTTAAAACAGTTTTAATATGATTAGTATTTTAAATTAGGTTTCTTTATCAATTTAGTTTAAAATAATTGTAGTTTTAAATTTATCGATTGGTACGTAAAGCTGGACTAATCGTCAATGATGGTAAAGAACTGGCTGTTCAAACTGCAATTTCTGTTCAAAAAAAATTGGAAAAATCCAATTATGAAGTTGTAAGAGTAAGTAGTTCTGGAGGTATGGTTGGCTTTGCTAATCCTGATCAACACGTGCGTCCATTAGGATATTCGAATTGTGTTCCAGAAGGTTTCGATTCCTCTATGGAGTTTGCGATTGTTCTTGGTGGAGATGGAACAGTTCTTTCTGCTGCTCGACAGACAGCTCCTGCAAAAATTCCAATCCTTACAATAAATACTGGGCATTTAGGTTTTCTTGCGGAAGCATATCTTTCGAATCTAGAGGAAGCAATTGATAAACTTATTATCGGTAACTGGGATATAGAAGAAAGAAAAAGTTTAATAATTAGTGTAATGAGAAATGAGCAAAGAAGATGGGAATCTCTTTGTTTGAACGAAATGGCGCTTCATAGAGAACCTCTTACGAGTATGTGTCATTTTGAAATCTCTATAGGTAGACATGCTCCAGTCGATATATCTGCAGATGGGGTCATCCTTTCTACTCCTACTGGCTCAACAGCTTATTCTTTAAGCGCAGGGGGTCCTGTTATAACACCCGATTGCCCAGTAGTTCAATTAACTCCAATCGCTCCTCATTCATTAGCTTCTAGGGCTTTGGTTTTTAATGATTCTGAACCAGTTACTGTTTTCCCTGCTACTCCTGAAAGGTTAGTTATGGTGGTTGATGGAAATGCAGGTTGTTATGTTTGGCCTGAAGATAGGGTTCTAATTAGAAAAAGTAAACATTCGGTTAAGTTTATAAGGCTTGAGGATCATGAGTTTTTTCAGGTATTAAGAAATAAATTAGGTTGGGGACTACCACATGTGGGTAAACCTAATAAGTAATCTAAAGTTAAAATAGTTTTCTTCCTCTAAGCAAAAATATAGGATTATTTGGATCCATTCTTATTCCTTCTGAAATACTTAAGCTTTTATAAGTCTGAATAAGATTTAAATTCACTTCGAAATTATTTTCTTTTAAGGTCTCTCTTAAATCTTTAATGGTTTGAATATCGATTAAAGGAATAACAATAATATCTCCACAATTCATATCTTTAGATAATTCATTAATAATCCGAAGCTTAGTTTTTTTATCACAGCCACCAATAATTATTCTCTTAGCCTCTCTCAAAAGATTAATATTATTGGAATTAAATAAATTATTTATATCTTCTTCAAAAATATCTTTAGGGGTAACTCCTAATCTTCTTGCATTTTCTGAGATTAATTCTTTTGAGCCAATTCTTTTATCAATACAAAATAATTTTAAATTAGGCCTCAATTTTAATGCTTCTAAACCAATAGAGCCGCAACCTGCACCAATATCCCAAATTGTACAATTTTCTGGTAACTCCAAATCAGCCAAAATTTGAATTCGAACTTCCCTTTTTGTTAATAAATTTGGTCTGTCTTCAAAAGTTTTAAAAGTATCATCTTTTAATCCAAATAAAGGAATTGCGTTCTCTTGAATATCTTGTTCTCTTTTAAATAGAACAGCAATATTCAAATTTGAAATATCAGTTGGTAATTTTTCTTTCAGGTTAAATTTTCTAATCTTTTCCTTTTCAAAACCTATTTCCTCACAAATCCAAAAGTCGTAAAAATTCTCTAGATTTAATTCTAATAAATTATTTTGAATTATTTCTAAACCGTTGTTATTTGAATCTGTAATGATTGCTAAACTAGATGGTTTTGATTTTAGAGCCTCAATGAATTTAGTAGAATCTCTTCCATGAATACTTATAAATACAGCCTCTTGCCAAGATATTTTTAGTTTACTAAATGCTAATTGAACACATGTATTTGATGGATAGAAACTTAATTCTTCTTTTGAAAAATTTTCTAGAAGTATTCTTCCAATACCAAACCAAAGAGGATCACCCCTAGAAAATAAAATTACGTCGGTTTTTTTTGATTTAAGCCAATTAATTAGTTTATTGTCACTCTTGCTAGCGAAAAATAATTTTTCTTTTTTTGTATTATTTTTGGTCCATAATTTAATATTTGCAAAATATGGATCTGGAACTGCAATATTTTCTGTTTTTATAAATAATTTTTGTAATTTCAAAGGTAGCTCTTTGAATTCAAAAGAATTAATTCCTATCACATGAATTTTTCTTTTTATCTGAGTCATAAAATTTTTAAGAGGAATAATATGATTTATTTGTGTGTTTAATTAATCTATCCTATTATTTAAAAAGCAATAGTAATAAATTTCTTGTCAGATAGGAGAAAGCGATTACACGAAATATTGTTAACTCTAATTAACAAAGAAAGTAATTTTGAGTTAATAGAGGAAGACTCAGGTGATTTAACAACGAATTTTTCTGATAAAGATACTGCGAATTTATCTCGAGTTATAGAAAAAAATCGTAAAATAATCAAAAGATACCAATCTCTTGTTAGAACAGCTGTTACTTTAGACGCCCTTATGGATTCTGAAAATGATGAAAATTTTAAAATTAAATAAGAATATTTTTTTAAAGGGTTTAATACCCTTCGCCATCTTAATTTCTCTCGCTTTTAACCCACTTAAGGTTTTTGCAGAAATAGCAGAAACAGAAATTAATGGAGAGTTAATGAATGCTAGTAGTGAGTTTCTAAGAGATCTAGATTTTGAAACATGGCAATTAGTAGCTTATAAGTCGCCATTTTTTGAAGATAAATTGATCTTAAGGGTAATTGGGTATCCTGGTAATCTTAGGATTGATCATCCAACAAATTTACAAGTAGATTCTGGAAGAAAACAGTGGTTATTAAACGATAAAACATTATTAAATGATGAATTAGCGAACGATGGAAGACAAGCTGCTGCAGAATTTGATTTAAATGAACTCATAAATAATATTGATAAAAATAGACCACTCAGATTATCATTATCAGGTGTTTTTTCAGAGTTGCCTGTTCCCCCTTTCGTCGTTAAAGAATGGAGATCATTAGATTAATAATTTATTCGATAGATGATTGATAGCCATATTACTGATATCAAATGGATGAAAAGAGCTATTTATTTGGCTTCCTTAGGTAAAGGAAGAACAAGTCCTAATCCAATGGTTGGAGCCGTAATCTTAGATAAAAATGGAAATCTTATCTCAGAAGGATTCCACTCAAAATCAGGAATGCCTCATGCAGAGGCAATGGCTTTCAATAATTTAAAAAAAGATGCAAGAGATGGGGCAATATATGTGAATCTGGAACCTTGTTGTCACCAAGGAAAAACCCCTCCATGTGTAGATAAAATAATTTCTTTTGGAATAAAGAAAGTATTTGTTTCTATTGAAGATCCCGACAAAAGAGTTTCAGGGAAAGGTATTAAATTACTTAAAGATGCTGGGATCAAAGTTCATCTAGGATTATGTGAGAAAGAATCTCAAGAACTAAATAAGTCTTTTATTCACAGGAATATTACAGATAACGCTTTTGGGGTTATGAAATGGGCAATGAGTATGGATGGAAGGGTTGGTCTGAAAAATGGTAAAAGTAAATGGATTACAAATAAAGATTCAAGATCATTAGTTCACTCTTTGAGAGCTTGCTTTGACGCAATAGTTATTGGTGGTAATACCTTAAGAAAAGATGATCCTCTTCTAACTTCTCGTGGGAGAAGAAAGCCTGAACCTTTGAGAGTAGTGTTCACGAAAACTTTAGATTTGCCAGAAAAATCCAATTTGTGGGATTGTGCATTAGCTAAGACCCTTGTTGTATATGACGCTTCAACTGCAGATGAGGAATTTCTTAAGAGAATACCTGAGGGTGTAGAGATTGAAAAATTACCCTCTGATAATCCTATATTGCTTTCAAATTTACTAGCAAAAAAAGGTTGTAATAATGTTTTCTGGGAATGTGGACCTAAGTTGGCAACTTCAGCTATGAAAGCAGGTTGTATTCAAGAACTAATGACTTTTATTGCACCAAAGATATTAGGAGGTGTGAGTAGCATGAGTCCTTTCTCAGATTTTGAATTTACTGATATGGATGAAGTTTTTAATATAATTAAATCTGAAATTAGTTTTGTAGGGGATGATGTTTTTGTAAAGAGTACTTTTTAAAAAAATTAGAAGTGATTTTTGATTAAAGTATCGTTCGGTTCTTACCCAAAAAATTTTATACAAGTACGGAACTCGTTAGTTTAGTTTATAATAAATCCACAATCGATTTATATCATGCCAATAAGACAAGACGATAATCAACCCAATAGAAGATTTGGAATAGTAAATATAATTTTAATTGGAGTAGGAGCCCTTCTTTTATTCAGCAGCTTGTTCCCAAATCAAAATATGCAAATACCAAGAGTTCCCTACTCTTTATTTATTGATCAAGTTAATGATGGTGAAGTTAAGAGAGCATATATTACACAAGAACAAATTAGATACGAATTAAATGGTGCAGAAGAAGGGGCTCCTTCAGTATTAGCAACTACACCAATATTTGATATGGATCTGCCTCAAAGGTTGGAAAGTAAAGGGGTTGAATTTGCGGCAGCTCCCCCTAAAAAACCAAATTTCTTCTCGACTGTTCTTAGTTGGGTAGTTCCACCTTTAATTTTTATTTTAGTACTACAATTCTTTGCTAGAAGAAGTATGGGTGGAGGCGGTGCTCAAGGTGCATTAAGTTTTACAAAAAGTAAAGCTAAAGTTTATGTTCCTGATGATGAATCAAAAGTAACCTTCGAAGACGTGGCAGGCGTTGATGAGGCTAAGGATGAGTTAGAAGAAATAGTCGACTTTCTAAAGAAACCTGAAAGATATACCGATATTGGTGCAAGAATTCCTAAAGGTGTTCTTTTAGTTGGACCTCCAGGAACAGGAAAAACTCTACTTTCTAAAGCAGTTGCAGGAGAAGCTGAAGTACCTTTCTTCATCATTTCAGGCTCTGAATTCGTTGAGCTCTTTGTAGGAGCGGGTGCAGCTAGAGTAAGAGATTTATTTGAACAAGCGAAGAAGAAAGCTCCTTGCATTATTTTTATAGATGAATTAGATGCTATTGGTAAGAGTCGTTCTGGATCAATGGGTGTAGTAGGAGGAAATGATGAAAGAGAGCAAACACTTAATCAATTGCTTACTGAAATGGATGGTTTCGCTTCAGCTGATAAACCTGTAATAGTTTTAGCTGCAACTAACCAGCCTGAAGTACTTGATGCAGCACTATTAAGACCAGGGAGATTTGATAGGCAAGTTTTAGTAGATAGACCAGACTTGTCAGGTAGAAAAACAATTTTAGAAATTTATACTAAAAAAGTTAAATTATCAGAATCAATTGATTTGGATTCAATTGCACAAGCTACAAGTGGATTTGCTGGTGCAGACTTGGCAAATATGGTTAACGAGGCTGCTTTGTTAGCTGCAAGAGCAAAAAGAAAAAGTGTTGAGCAAAAAGATTTAAGTGAAGCTATTGAAAGAGTTGTAGCGGGTTTAGAGAAAAAAAGTAGAGTCCTTCAGGATGATGAGAAGAAAGTTGTTGCTTATCACGAGGTCGGACACGCGATTGTTGGACATTTAATGCCAGGAGGATCTAAAGTGGCAAAGATTTCAATTGTACCTAGAGGTATGAGTGCCTTGGGATATACGCTTCAACTCCCTACTGAAGAAAGATTTCTTAATTCTAAAGATGAATTGAAAGGTCAAATAGCAACACTTCTTGGTGGTCGCTCTGCCGAAGAAGTTGTTTTTGGTAAAATAACCACAGGTGCTTCTAATGATCTTCAAAGAGCTACTGATATCGCAGAGCAAATGGTAGGTACTTTTGGGATGAGTGATATCCTTGGACCACTTGCTTACGACAAACAAGGTGGGGGACAGTTTTTAGGGAATGGTAATAATCCTAGAAGATCTGTTAGTGATGCTACAGCTCAAGCTATTGATAAAGAAGTTAGAGACTTAGTAGATGACGCTCATGAGACGGCATTAAATATCTTAAGAAATAACCTGTCATTGCTTGAATCTATTTCACAGAAGATTCTTCAAGAAGAAGTTATTGAAGGAGAAGATCTCAAAAATCTTCTTGCTGAAACTAAAATGCCTGCATAGTAGAATGTAGATCTATAAGAAATATTTATGATAAGACCTAACAAGCTTGCAAATAAAAACTTTTTATCAAGCTTGGATTTGTCTCCAAATGAAATTATTCATATTTTAGAACTTTCAAAAAATTTTAAGAATAAAAAATTAAATATTGATCTAAACAATAAAAATTTAGGTTTAATTTTTGATAAGTCTTCTACACGCACAAGAGTTAGTTTTCAAGTTGCCATGTCAAGGCTTGGGGGGACAACTATTGATCTCAATCCAACAACCTCACAAATAGGAAGAGGAGAACCAATTAAAGATACTGCAAGAGTTCTAAGCAGATATTGTGATGTGATAGCAATTAGAACGTTTAATCATTCAGACCTTGAAGAATATGCAAAGTGGTCTACTAAACCAGTAATTAATGCTCTTACAGATTTAGAACATCCATGTCAGGCTTTAGCTGATTTTTTAACAATTCAAGAGAAATTTCTTGATTTTAAAGATGTCGTTTTGACATTTATAGGTGATGGTAACAATGTTGCAAATTCTCTTATATTATGTGGTGCATTATTAGGAGTAGAAGTTAGAATTGCATGCCCTAAGGGTTATGAACCTAATACTTTGGTGATCAATAAAGCATACGAAATATATAAAAATAAGAATTTATTGAAAATTACAAATGATCCCAAAACTGCTGTTTTTGGAGCAAATGTTCTTTATACAGATGTTTGGTCTTCTATGGGCGAAGAAAATCAAAAGGAAGAGAAAGATAAAGCTTTTAATGGATTCACTATTGATAGTGATTTGGTAGGTAAGGCCGATAAAGATGCAATTATTCTTCATTGCCTTCCTGCCTATAGATCTAAAGAGATAACTGACGAAGTGGTTGAAAGTAAAAATAGTAGAATTTTTGACCAAGCAGAAAATAGAATGTATGTTCAGCAAGCCCTTTTATCTTGCTTGCTCTATTGAAAACATTGCAAACTAGCTTGTAAAGAGGTACAAATGTATTAGAGAACATTTGTACCCTATGGCAACTTCTGCTGAAAATAATCTTACAGAGGCTCAAAATGAGCTTTATGGATGGATAAAAAATTATATGAGAGACTTTCAACACAGTCCTTCAATCAGGCAGATGATGCAAGCTATGGGTTTAAAATCTCCTGCTCCAATTCAAAGTCGTTTAAAGCATCTTCAAGAGAAAGGCTATATATCATGGCAAGAAGGGAAAGCTAGGACAATGCAAATTGTTGATGAAATGGTGGCAGGTGTCCCAATCTTGGGTTCGGTAGCAGCTGGAGGTTTAATTGAAACTTTTTCTGATATTAGCGATAGTCTAGATATCTCTGATGTTTTTAAAAGGAAGGGCGTTTTTGCACTTACAGTAAATGGTGATTCAATGATAGATGCATGTATAGCTGATGGAGATATGGTTCTAATGGAGCCTATTCAGGATCGATTTTCTTTAAAAAATGGAACAGTAGTAAGTGCTTTGGTCCCAGGTTTAGGAACAACATTAAAATACTTTTTCAAAAGAGGGGATAAAATATTTTTAGAAGCAGCAAATCCAACTTACGAACCAATTGAATTAAATCCAAGTGCAGTTGTTTTTCAAGGTAAACTTTTAGCTGTTTGGAGAAAAATTTAATTAAAAATTCAGATCTGATAAGCTATTGAGAGAAATTAATTCTTTTTTATTTGCAATTTTTATACCTTCAACTCTTAAACCATTTTTAACTAAATTTTTGACTATGTATAAGAATCCATGCTCTTTAGATTTTAAGCTATATTTTTTTGACAAATCTAATTTTAATAAATCAAATACTTTATCTTTTTTAAAAATAAATAATCCTATATCTCTCTCTCCGCTTTTGATTGGGATATCCTCCTCTCTTGTCTCAATAATATCAATGACTTCTCCTCTTTCATTTCGTTTAACTCTGGTATAGGCCTTATCAGTGTCTGAAGTAATAAATGTAAATGTATTATTATTTTTAAAATGACTTTTAATCAATTTATTAACAGTTGATTTTCTAATAAAAGGAATATCTCCCCATATTAGTAGTATATTTTTGGATGATTCCGCAAAGGATGATTTTTCAAAATTAAGAACGGCATCCCCCATTCCATTAGGATTTTCTTGTATGATTATATTTGCATTTCTATCACTTTCAAGTAGAAAGTTTTTAATAAACCTCTCCCCCTTAGGACTAGCTATAATGGTAGGCTCTTTATCTAGTTCTTCAAGATTATCTAAAATTCTGGCTAATATCTCTTTACCATTAATTTTATAAAGAGTTTTAGGGTACGGGAGATTGGCTCTAGAACCTTTACCTGCGGCAGCGATTAAAACATTTATATCGTTAGTCAATTTAATTATTGTATCCTAATTTTCCAATTAAACCTTGGTATAGGCTACTGTAAAAGATTTTCTTATCTTTGCCAATTAAAAGTGAAAGTAGAACCTTAATATTATTTCTTTGATAAATAATAAACAATATATACAAAATACCTAGAGTACATCGTAAAAATTTATGGTTATAGTATTTTTTATAGTTTATTATGCTATTTCTTATGAAATAAAAAATTTTTGTTTTGGTAAAAGGCCTTTTAGATGCTTCGGGATGAAAATGTAATGCATTAGCGTTAGATATAACCTTTCCTGATTTTCTTAATCGAAAAAAATAATCTACCTCATCTCCATATAAAAAATAATCTTTATTGACATTACCTATTATTTTAACTGAATCAATAGAAACTAAAGCTCCATTAAACAAATGAGCCCAAGGATAAAATTCTTCATTACAAAAAATTTGAAATTCTTTATAAGAGATTATATTTCTTTTTTGGAAGCCAAATTTTGGAAGTCCTTGTTTATCGAGAATTGGGAATGGGAAAACAAACTTAGAATTATCATTCTCATTAATTAAAACTGAAGAGACACAAGCAGTATCTTTTGAGAAATTGTTTTTAAGAATCTCGTATGCTTTTTTATCAGGGTATCCATCATCATCCATTAACCATGCTGCTTCAAATCCATTTTCAACAGCATATTTAAGGCCTGTATGCCAACCTCCTGCAGAACCTAAGTTGTCTTGATGAATAACTTTTACGTTAAATTGCTTTAAAACCTCTCTTGTTCCATCTGATGAACCATTGTCGATGACTAAAATTTCATTAAGTTTAACGCTTTGAGATTGTAAGTATTTTAGACATCTCTTAAGAAGATTACATCTATTATGTGTTACTACTATGCCTATAGATTTAAGCAATTCCATTAATATTAACTAATTTGGTTAATAGTACATTATAAGGGTTAAGGGTTATATTTATAACAGGAATTTTTGCAGCATTGGAAGCCTTAATCCCTTCATTAGAGTCTTCAAATATCAATGCTTCTTCTCTATTAAATTTTGCGAGATCAATTATTTTTAAGAAAATTTCAGGAGATGGTTTTGCCTTTTTTACATCTTCGCAACACAAAGTATAACTAAAGAAGTCAATTAAATCTAATCTTTTCAAAGCTAATTCTACTGTCTTTCTCGACCCGGATGATGCAATTGCCAAAGGATAAAGTTCATATGCTTTTTTTATAAAATCTGTTACATAAGGAATAGTTTGAAATGTAGAGGAATACTTTATTTCCTCTCTAACTAAAGATTGTTTTTTAATTATTAATTTATTTATTTCTGAAGTATCAAGTTTTAAATTGTTTTTTTTCAAGATATGGATAATAGCTTCTTTTGTGCTCTTCCCGGCTATTTGATAATAGTTAATTGAAATTTTTAATGGTTTAAAAATTCTTTGAAATGCTGCTTCATGTAATGGAGATGTATTTGCGATAGTACCATCAAAATCAAAAATCAAAAATTTTGCATTTTTTATTAATTTTTCTATACTCATCGATCAGTCATAAATATAATTATTCTCTTCTCTTAATAATAGTATTTCCTTAACCAATAAATCACCATCATGCTTACCTGGAAATTCTCTGGACTCATAATTTTTAATAATTCTTTTTACATTAATACCTTTAAATGACTCCTCATCATATTTAACGTAAGATGAAGAATTGATGTTATCGCTTTTATTTATCAAATTAAAGTCAAATAATTCTTCCATACTATATTTCCTTAAATCAGTTAAATTAAGATATTTATAAGCACCTAAAATATAATCCGAGGCTTTATATTTAGGAGTTTCATAGTCAGCACCAATATTAGTTATGAATATTTTCAGGGCTTTTTTATTGTTAGCAATAGTTTCAGATAACCCTGTACTTATGTAACTAGGATAAAGAGATGAGTGTTGAGTACCAGCTGAGTAGATAATTAGATCAGCTTGTGTTAAAGACAATGCTACTGATTGCGAAATTGGTACATGACAGTTGTGTTGATTTAAGTAATATCTTTTCTCTGAGGCAGATAGCTTTTTAAATGAATTTTTAGGTAAAGGTTCATCTAGTAAATATATTCTTTCAATTCTTACATTTGATCTAAGTTCTACAATCTCAGCCTCGGAATAAAGCATTTCACCATTTTCTCTTAGTCCAACAAGGTATTTGTTTTCAATATTTGTTGCAATTACATTCCCTCTTAAGTTGAATAGTTTCCCAAAAAATAATGTGGAATCTGAAATATTTCTTTTGAAATGAAGAAATGCACCTGCAAAAATACAATTCATTATTGAGCAGTCAGCGAAATTGAAAGTTACTTCTCTAAGTTTTTCAATAGAATTTAAACAAACAAAAAAATTGTTTAAAAATTCTTTAATATGACTTCTCACGTAAGAAGATTCAAGTTTTAAACCAACTAATTCTGCATTATCATTCTCTAAAAAATTTTTAATTTCATTTAAAGCATCTTCCCTTTTAATGTTTTCAGGAAATCTATGATTAAAAAGTTTTTTATAGGTATAAAAATTAGGATCATCTGTTGGGAGCATTAATTCCTGAACTTTCCTTATATCTGAGGGACCTAACATTCCGAAAAACTTCCTTATTTCTCCTGTAGATTTTCCATCATCATATGCATTAACAATTGAAGTTAAATTTATATCTGGTTTTCTTAAAAGTGCTTTTATTAGGCCAGCAGCTCCTCTCCCACCGTTTATAACTGATACATTAATCATTATTGTTTTCTAAATATTTATTAAACTTAGCAGATTTATACATTATATAAAGTCATTAATATATTTATTTTTAATATATATATATTTTTTATATCTTGTAAATTTTTAAAATAAAAAATAATTTATTTATTATTTTCTATAGTCAAGTATAGATCAAAATAATTTTTAATAGCGTTATTTAAATCATAATATTTTTTAGCTATTTTTATTGATTCTTCTCTTCGTTTTGAACTCTTAATGTTCTCCAATATTTTAATGATATGATTAAGATCATAGGTAATATTTTTAAAACTTTTTGGTAAGATATCTACAGAATTTGTTTCCTTAGAGAGCCTATCAAGGACGTCAATACCCTGAAGCCCAAGAACGTGAAGACCTGCAGCAAGATATTCTCCAATTTTAGTAGGCGAAGACATTCTTATCCAATTCCCAGTTTGAATAAATACTAGACCACAATCATAATTTGATAGATTTCTTTTGACTTCACATGGTTTTAGTGGAAATATTTTTATTTTATCTCTTGGAAAATCGACTTCTTTCAAAACCTTCTCTAAGAATTTATGGTGTCTTTGATTAATTATGTCAACACTACAATTGATATTATTTTTTAAGAGATAATGTATAAATTCTAAAGCTTTTTTCGGCATGTAAGGAAATTGAGCTCCTCCTAGAAAAACAAATTTAATCATTTTCCTATTTGAAACTTTTTGTTTTTTTATTACATTAAATTTATTTACTTCTGTAGAAGTTGGAATAATTTTATAAGGGGCATTACAAATGAAATGCTCTTTTATATAGTCTGAGCCTGATTTATCAAGTACAACAATTCCACTTGCATTCTTTATTAGTTTTTTTTCAAGGAAAAATAAAATTTTAATTAACAAAGAACTTTTTTTTATTAATCCATAATCTCCATGTTGTCCAGCAAATGATCTAATGTCATAAAGATATTTCTTATTTATATTAGAGAAAAAGTAAATAATGCCAGCATTAATTGATCTTAAATGTACCAAATCAATTTTATGTTTTCTATTTATATAGATTAATTTAAATGCTCCAAAAAATAATCTCAAAAATCTGTTGTATTTTGCAGAATAGAAAGGTAAGTAGTACCATAAAATATTTTTATTTTTAAGAATATAATCTTGTTTAATAAATTCTTCCTTTTTTCTATCTGATC
>QCVU01000017.1 GCA_003210275.1 Prochlorococcus sp. AG-686-M10 | reverse complement strand
ACAAGAAAAATACTGTCAAAATTTAATCTTTGGGATAAATTAAATTCTCATCTTTATAAATTTGATTCTCTTTCAATTTCAGATAGTGAAACTTTAGATTTTACGATTTTAACCACTTCAGATCTAGATAAAGATATAAGTTCTTTAGATACTATTGGTTGGGTAGTTAAACATTCTGATCTTATGAATGTATTCTTTTATGAGATCGATAAAATAGATAATATTTTTTTTAAATCTTCTTTAGATTTATCTAATGAAAATATTAATTTTGATTATAATTTCATATCAACTGGAGCAAATTCAAGCTATATAAAAAATCATAATTATATTGATTTAAAAAAATCATATAATCAGTCATGTCTAACGTTTGAGGTTTTAGTTAGAGGAAATGTTCCTAAACGAGCATATGAAATATTTAGGAAGGAAGGCCCCTTAGCGTTATTACCGTTAGATGCAAATAGGTATCAAATAATATGGACAGCAAGTACATCCAAATCAATTGATAGGTTAAATTCGAGTAAAACCTTTCTATTAGATAATTTATCAACAATAGTTCCTGACTATATTAAGTTAGATCAAATTTATAGCGAAATCAATATCTTCCCTGTTTCTTTATCTTTATGCCTACCATTTTTTAATTTCAGGAAGGAAGTATGTGTTGGAGATTCATTTCACACTTTTCACCCAGTCGGTGGACAAGGATTAAACACTTGCTGGAGAGACGTTAATGTTATATATGATATTTTTGCTAGAGATTTATCTACAACTAAAAAAGCTTTAAATTTATATAAGTATAAATATTATTTTAAGAGATCTTTTGATATTGTCTCAACTATTATCGTAACAGATACTTTAATTAAACTATTCGCAAATAATAATTTTATATTAATACCCTTAAGAAAAATATCATTTTTTCTTTTAAATAAGTTTCTTTTAATAAGAAGAACTATCTTAAATCATATGACTAAGTCTTTAATTTTTTCGTCTATTAAATAATATATATGATTAATTATTCAAATAAAAAAATGATATTATTTCTTGTGGATGAGATTGGATTGCAAGAGTCTTCAATTGAACTAGGATTAAAGTTATCAATAAAAAATAATACTCCACTACCTATTCTTCTGTGGAGTTATGGTCTACTAACTATTGAGGAGCTAGATAAGCTATATACTTTTTTATTTCAAATAATATTATAAAATTCTGTTATAATTTCTAAATAGCTTTGGTTGTTAACTATTACCATCTTTTCTAAAAGAAAACGGATATCAAGAGAATCTATTCAAAGATTAGATTTACTTTTATTAGCCTTAGAAACTATTGATTTAAATGGTGCGGAATCTTTATATTCATTATCAGGTAAACTTAATTTAAATGAAGTTTTACCTAATAAAGTTACTATATGGAAATTAAGGAACAATAATCCAATGAGGAATTCTTTTAATAATAACAATATTAAATTAAGCGAATTTAACGCATTGATTAAACTTACTGCTGAAATGGCAAAAATTTTATATCCTTACATAAGACAAATACTTCAATCTAGGGATGATTTAATTAGGAACCCTAAACCCTGGAATGAATTTAAGAATAGATATATTGAATTAATTAGCGAAAGATTTAACACTAATAGTATGAAAGTAAAACGATTACTTGATCCTAGTTGTAATGATGATGTTTTTATTAAAATCATTCTTACATTAGCGTTGTGTATTTCAGAGGATGGATTTCTAAACTTAAGAAGTACCCTCCTTAATTATTGATATGTTGCAAAATAAACTTTTATTTAACCAATCATCCGTCAGTCTTGAAATTACTGGATTACCCGATTATTCGAACAACGAAAATCAAGATAATATATCGATTATTTCTCAATGGAAACTTATGATTATAGACAAGCCTGTTATTGAAGGTAACTTAGATCATTTGAAGTCTATAATGAAGGCTTTTTACTCCTACTCTATTTCAATTTTAAATGATGAAAATGCATCATACAATTCAAATCTAATTGATATTAAGCCTGAAAATTTTTATACACATATCCTTCTATTAAAAAGTTCTAAACCTAATGTGAAACCTTTAAATTTTAGGATTGGAAATTCAGTTTTTGCAGATATAATAAATTGTTTTGATCAATTAGGCTTTTCAGATAAAGTTAAAAATATTTACTCTAAAGAATTTAAAAGTTTAACGAATAAAAAACATTCATTTTTAATAGATAAAAAAAATATTTCAGAATTTCTTTTACCCCCAGTAGTTTCCTTATTCTCTATCTTTCTTTTTTCTACAGCATTTATCTATATTTACGATAATAATGAAAATCGTTCTTTATTAAATTACAGAAACAAACTTGTTAGCATTCAATCCATAAACAAGTTACTATAAAAAATAATTCTTTTCGAAGATTATTTCTTGATTAATTAGCGTAATTTTTATAAATGTCTGATTTAAAAATACCCAATTTGAATAAGAACTCTGATAGATTTTTTTTTAAAAAAAAATTATCTTTAAGAAGAAAATCGAAAGGTAAACTTATAAAAGAATCTTTTGTTATGTTATCTTTTAGTATCTTTATTTTTTATATTAATTATATAATCCCGAATAAAATAATAATCTTTGAAAATTTTATAAATAATTTCGGTAAATTGATTGCTAATGTTTTGGAGTCAGTATCTTATACTTATGAAATTTGTTTAGCTATATTTATAGTTTTCTCATCAATATTCGCTTTGATTTTAATGTTGGGTGCTTTTACTAGAATAATGAAAATAGTAAAAAGAAAATCTAGGCAAATTAGGTTTAAATAGGATTCATTAACCCACCACTTCCAGAGTCCGAATCATCATCATCATTTTCTGTCTCAAATCCAATTAGTGCATAAGCTCCAACTGCTATTGATGAAAGTAATAATGTAAAAGGTAAAATCGAACTTTGCAATCCGACATCAATGTATTCGCCCATGCATTAAATAAATTTTTATAAACCTAACTGAATTTAAACTATTTCGCGATTATTAAATATTTATTTAATATTTTAGATTTTCGTATCAGCTGTATTTTTATCAAATTTATTTATTTCGCTTACAAAAAGTCCTAACCAATAAATTAATTGATCAATTTGATTTTGAATATCAGTGACACCTAGTCCTCTTATAATTATTTTTGAAAACTGATCACCTTCTTCAAAATGAAATTTAGTTTGAATATTTGATGGTAAACCTTTTTTAATAAGTCTAAATGTAGAGTTTTTTAGTCTGGTTTCTATTATTATGTTTGGTTTTTTAAGTTTAATTTTATTAAAGCCACACTTTTTTGCTAATAGTTTTAATTTCATTAAGAGTATTAATGATTCTACTGGTTTGGGTAAAACACCATACCTATTAGACCAGTCAGTTGCTAACTCTGTAAGCTCCTTATGATTAGTACATTCAGTAGCATATTTATATGCATCAAGTTTCTCCTCTCGGTTTAATATCCATGTTGCAGGTATAAAAGCATTAACTGGCAAATCAACTTGCGTATCATTTACTTCGGGAATTTCTTGACCATTTATTTCTGAGATTGCCTCATGCAGCATTTCAATATAAAGGTCATATCCTATTGCATTAACTTTTCCACTTTGTTCTTCACCTAATAAGCTCCCAACGCCTCTTATCTCCATATCTTTCATGGCTAATTGATATCCACTCCCAAGTTCAGAAAAATCTTTTATAGCCTTTAGCCTTTGCTTGGAGGCTTCATTGATTTTATTTATATTTGGATAAAATAACCATGCATGAGCTTGTATACCACTTCTGCCGACTCTTCCACGTAATTGATAAAGTTGTGATAAACCAAATTTATGTGCATCTTCAATTACGATTGTGTTTACTCGAGGTATATCTAATCCGCTTTCAATAATTGTTGTGCAAATCATCAGATCTACCTCCCCATTATTAAATGCAATCATTGCATTTTCAAGATCTATTTCATTCATCTGTCCATGAGCGACAATGAATTTTAAATCTTTAAACATATTTTTTAATTTGTTAACAGCCTGATCAATGTCTGATATTCTCGGTAGAACATAGAAAATTTGACCACCTCTATCAAGTTCTTGACTTATTGCAGTTCTGATTACATCCATATCAATTTCAGATAAATACGTTTTAATCGATCTTCTTGAGGGAGGAGGAGTATTCAATAAACTCATTTGTCTAAGACCAGATAAACTCATGTATAAAGTTCGTGGTATTGGTGTGGCTGATAGAGTTAAAACGTCAATATTTGTTTTTATATTTTTAATTTTTTCTTTTTGTCTAACGCCAAATCTTTGTTCTTCGTCAATAACAAGTAATCCTAAATTATTAATTTCAATTTCTTTTCCTAAAATTTGGTGAGTAGCTACAACTAAGTCAATTTTTTTATTTTTAAGACCAATATAAATATCTTTTTTCTCAGTATTTGTTTTAAATCTGTTCAGTAAAGAAACTTTTATTGGATAGGGTGAAAATCTATTTGAAAAAGTTCTCCAGTGTTGTTGAGCTAAAATTGTTGTTGGAGCAAGTAAGATTACCTGCTTACCAGATGTAATTGCTTTAAAAATTGCTCTTACAGCTACCTCTGTTTTCCCGAACCCGACGTCTCCACAAACTAGTCTATCCATTGGCTTATCACTTTCCATATCAATTTTTACTTCTTTAACAGCTGATAGTTGATCTGGAGTAGGTTGATAAGGGAATGATTCTTCTAATTCTTTTTGCCATGGGCCATCTTCAGGAAATATATAACCTTTAAGTTTTTCCCTTTTTGCATAAAGTTTTAAAATATCTAAGGCAACTTTTTTAATAATTTTTCTATTTTTATCTTTTATTTTTAACCATTCTGTACCTCCTAATTTATTTATTTTAGGTTTGATTTTTCCACTAGATCTATATCTGTTTATACTCCCTAGTTGATCAGCTGCAACACTTATTTTTCCATCAAGATAACGAATAACTAAGTAGTCTCTTGATTCACCTGTGATGTTTATTTTTTCTAATTTTAAAAATTGTCCAATACCATGGTTTTTATGAACTATGTAATCTCCTGGGTTTATTTTATTTACATTTATATTTGAATTTATACTTCTTTTTCTTCTTCTTATAAAAACATTATTAAATAAAGCTTGCTGAGAAAATAATTCTTTATCTGTTATTAAAATAACTTTCCATATTGGTAAATAAAACCCTTCAATTTCGTAATTATTTTTATTTTTAATAATTACCGGCGTTGAATTATCAATTAACTTATATGCGCTTTCAAGATCATTTGGTTTTTCTAAGTAATTGGTATTACAGTCATGCTCAAAAAATAAGCTTCTTGTTCGAAGTGGCTGCGCGGATAATATCCAGACTTTATCTTTATTTAATATAAATTTATTTATTTCTTTCGAAAGTTTACCAATATTTTTAGATGAGGTATTTATACGTTTATCTGACAAAAGAAATCTATTATTTAAATTTCTTTTTGACTCAAATTCATATAAATTTATTACATTGTAATTACTGAATGTTTTTATAATTGATTCAAATTTTTTATGGAGATTTGATCTAACTTTAATATTTACATTATTAGATTTTAAGATGTTAGCTATTTCATTTTTATATTGCTCAAAATTATTATCTGATTCAAGACACCAATTGTTAGCAAATTTAAAACAATCCTCTTTTTCGTCTATAACAATTATTGTTTCTCTATTTATGTAATTCAATAGATTTGATGGATGTTCTTCAATTATTCCTAAGTATCTGTCAAGATTATTTTTAGTTGTTATTTCTTCGGAACTAAATGTACTTTGCTCTGATAAACTTTCTAACTTTTTTCTTATTAATAAATTAAATCCAACCTGTACAATCTCAACTTTATTAATAGTATCTAATGTTCTTTGTGTTACTGGATCATATTCTCTTATTTTTTCAATAATATTATCAAAGTATTCTATTCTTATAGGTAATTCATTATTAACTGGATAAATATCAATAATTTCTCCTCTTCTACTCCATGAACCTTCCTGCGATGTTAAATTTTCCTTATTATAGCCAAGTAAAACTAATTTTTTTGTTAACTCTTTTATATCTAGTTCATTACCCTTAATTAGTGTAAATATATTTTCCTTGAATAGATTATTGTTAATTAAATGAGGTTGAAGTGATCTTTCAGTTGTTATTATTATGTTTATATCATTTCTTTCTTTTTTAATAATTTTAGAAATGACTGATAACTGTGTATATTCAGTCTCCTTTGACTTGTTAATTGATGCATATGGTAAATTTTCGCATGGCGGATAATATAATACATTTCTGTTATCTATACTATCGAAGTATCCATACCATTTGTATGCAACTTCTTCATTAGGACTGATAAGTAAGATATCTTTATTTTCTTTCTTAGCAATACTATTTATTATAATTGATTTTGCAT
The DNA here is from genome assembly GCA_003210275.1 of Prochlorococcus sp. AG-686-M10. GTDB lineage: Bacteria > Cyanobacteriota > Cyanobacteriia > PCC-6307 > Cyanobiaceae > Prochlorococcus_A. The sequence goes on along the minus strand of QCVU01000017.1, from coordinate 14,264 downwards.
ATCTACTGGAACCAATGATATTTAGTTCATTATTATTTTCTATTCTTTTTACTAACTCTGCTATTATTTGTGAGTTTGAAATATAACTAATTAATGAATTTAAACTCATTTATATTTTATTAACTTGATTACTACTTAAGGTTATATTATATTATATTTTACAAAGATTGTGAATTATAATTAATGGATTCTGCTGCAATAAACTCCTTTATACCAACGCTTGATCAAGTTGATAGTTGGTCAGAAATTCTTACACTTTTACCGATATTGATTGTTTTAGAACTTCTGCTATCAGCTGATAACGCTATTGCTTTGGCATCACTTACTAAATCTCTTGATAGTCCTTTATTAAGATCTAAAGCTTTAAATATTGGCATAACTATTTCTTTATTGTTCAGAATATTTCTTATTCTTTTATCTAATATCCTTCTGAAATTTATAATAATTCGAATTTTTGCAGGTTTATACCTTATTTATTTATTTATTTCAAATGTATTTTTAAGCAGTGAATCTGATATTCAAAATTCACGCAATGACAATAAAAATAATAATTTTAAATTTCTTAAAATTGTTGCTTTGCTTTCTTTGACTGATTTTGCATTTTCAATTGACAGCATTACAACAGCTGTCGCCATAAGTGATCAATATATTCTTATTATTTTTGGTGCGATTATAGGTGTATTAGCATTGCGATTTACTTCAGGTATATTTCTTAGACTTTTAGAGCAATTTTTAAGGTTAGAAACTGCTGGTTACATAGCGATACTGATTGTTGGAATAAAGCTTCTTCTAAATACATTAATTACTGAAACAATTCTTCCAGATTATTATTTTTATATTTTGATATTAATTTCATTTGTTTGGGGTTTGTCCAAAAGGGATCAAATAACTTAATCAGAAAATTTTTCTCCAATTACAGGATTTAATTGTTGTATCAATTGATTTTGACTAGATACGTTTTTACCTTCTAGTTTTGCTTCTAATAAAATAATTGGATTTGTTTTAGTTGTTATAATGATTCCTTCTTTTTCTATAAGTCCAATAATGAATCCGGGCTTTAAAATATTACTTAAAAGTTTATAATTTTTATTTTGTATCTCATCAGTTGTTAAGATTTTAATTTTTATTATTTTAAGGTTTTTACTTTTATAAGTTGTATTAGCTCTAGGGTATAAGGCATTTATTTTTCTATAAATATCAGTTGATGTTTTTTCCCAATTTATTATGTAATCTAATTTATTAATCATTCTTGCATATTTTAATTCTCGTTTAAAATCTGTTTGTTTTTTAAGTAAAAGATTAATATTTCTATTTTTATATTGTTCTATATCTGATATTGCTCTCAAAAATAACTCTGATGATAAATCACTTAAGCTTTTTGATAATGTTTTAAGATTATCTTTACCCTCAATTTTAATTTGTTTTTCAACTAATACGTCTCCGGTATCTAATCCTTCTTCCATTTTCATTATTCCGACACCAGTGAATTTATCACCCTCTAATATTGACCATTGAATCGGTGCCGCACCCCTCCATCTTGGAAGTAGTGATGCATGTGCATTCCATGATTTGTATTTAGGAATATCTAATATTGCTTTTGGTAATATCTTTCCATATGCAATAACAATAAACAGATCACAAGATAATTCTTTAAGTCTACTTATAAATTGAATATTATCTTTTATTGTTTTCGGTGTAAAAACTGGAATATTTTCCTTTATGGCATATTCCTTTACTGGTGATGCTTTTAATTTATTACCTCTAGATCTTTTTTTATCTGGTTGGGTTATTACAGCAATAATATCATGATCAGATTTTTTTAATACTTCAAGACTTTTAACTGAATATTCAGGAGTACCCCAAAATATAATTCTCACTCGTCACCAGTTATAGATAATTCATTAATCCATACATGTGGAGAAATTCCACTGGTAGTTAATTCTTCTTCATTTTCGATATTTATTATATTTTTTAACAGATATTTTATATCTCCTGCTACAGTTGCTGATTCAATGGAACGTTTTTTTCCATTATTATAAAGCCATCCCTCAAAAGGAAGAGAAAAGGACCCTTGACTGGCCCTAACTCCTGCATGAATAGCGTTTAATTCTTCAATATATACAAAATTTCCTTGATAGTTTTTGTGCTCCAAGGCCATATTTAAGTCCGAACATTCATTTGATTTCTCAATTACTAACCAATCTGGAGACACTGATACTTTTGAACCAAGTCCCGCATGACCTGTAGGTATGGTATTAAAAATTTTTGCAGTTGATTCCGAATGTAAAAAGTTTTCTAATTTACCTTTATTAATTAAGCTTAATTTTTTTGTGGGAGTCCCTTCACCATCGAATGGTGCAGAAGATATATTTTTCTCATTAAGCCCATCATCGTAAATATTCAATGCTGGAATAGAAATCAAGTCACCAATCGAGTTTTTATCTGAGAGACTAACACCGTCTATAATACTTCTTGCATTGAAGATTGAACTAAAGGCATTCATCAAGGTGAGAAATGCTTCAGGTGATAGACAGACTAAATACTTACCTGTTTTTATTGATGAGTAATTTAAGTGCGCAATTGTTTTCTTTGCAGCTTCTTTGATACAGGATTCAATATCAATGTCCTCAACTCCGTATCCCAGTTTAACTGAACCTGAACTGCGAGGTTTTTTATCTTTTTCTTCTGCTCTGGCATATAAATATATAGCAGCTTGACTTTTACTATAATTTCGAAATGCTCCATCACTATTAGCATAAATTCTTTCGTAAAAACTTTCTGACAATCCGTTGTAAGGAATAGATTTGATAGCCTCATGACTTTCGATTAACTTCGATTCAGCCTCTCTAAGAATTTTAAGTAGCTTTTTAATTCCTAATGGATTTTTTTTATCAACTTCTTTCACTTGTATAGGATCTTTGGCTAAGGGAGAAAAATCAGTAAATTCATTTTTATTCCCAAATTCAGCAGCTATATTTGCTTGTTTTAAAGCTTTTTTAATACCTGTTTTACTTAGATCACTTGTTGTAGTTATACCAACTAAGTTTTCTTTATTCCATACTCTTAAAGTTATGACCTGTTTTTGAGATGCTTTTAGCTGTTTCGCTGTTCCTCTATCGACTTGAACAGAATAATCATTAGAAAAACTAGCTCCGTAATCCCATTTATCAATATTTAGTATATTTGCAGCGGTCGTTATTTGAGTAGTTATTTCGGTTGCATTCATTTTTATCTACCCCCTACAGTTATGGAGTCAACTTTAATATGTGGCTGACCAACAGTTACATTGACGCTGCCGCTGACTGAGCCACAAAAACCAGGAGCCAACTCTAAATCATTTCCACACATAGATATTTTTGGCATAACTTCTTTCGCGTCTCCTATCAATGTTGCTCCTTTTACTGGTTTAGTTAATTTACCATTCTTTATTAAATAACCTTCCTCAACAGCGAAATTGAATTGGCCTGTCGCTCCTACACTTCCACCACCCATAGACTTACAGTAAAGCCCATCGCTAATACTATTTATTAATTCTTCTTTAGTGAATTCACCTTTAGCTATATAAGTGTTTCTCATTCTTGATGCAGCTGCGAATGAATAATTTTGCCGTCTACCACTACCGGTTCTTTTGTGTCCAGTCCTTAATTCACCAGCTCTATCGGAAAGAAATTTTTTTAATATTCCATCTTTAATAAGTATTGATTTCTCTGGTTCCATTCCTTCATCATCAATAGATAATGATCCGAAGGATCCTTCAGAAAGTCCCTCATCTATCGCCGTTACAGATTCATGAGCTATTTTTTCATTCAACTTATCACTGAATGGAGTTGTACCACGTTCAATTTGAGTTGTTTCAAGTAAGTGTCCACATGCTTCATGAAATATAACGCCACCAAATTTATTAGCCAATACAACTGGCATTTGTCCAGCTTGGACATAGTCTGCGTACAACATATTCATTGAAGTTTCATAAACTTCATTTGCAGCTTTTTCATGATCCCATAATCTAAATTCATTAGGAATTCCATGCGATCCAAATCTTCTACTCCCGTTCGATCTATATTGAGCGTCATTAGCAATTATGTTAAGACCTACCGTTTGATGCAGTCTAATATCAGTTGCGTAAGTTCCATCACTTGAAGCTATTATTACTTCCTGCCAATTTCTTGCATAACTACCTTTTCTAACAACTACTTTTTTATCCTTTTTTAATGACTTAGTGCTAAGCAATAATTTTTCGCTTACTTCAGTTATTGTCGGCACTTCATTAAGCCAATTAATTTTGGACTTACTATAATTTTTAAGTTTATCAAGTCCATTAAAATTTGAATTATTATTTTTTTTAGAGATATCTAACATTTCAATTGCTTGAGAAATAGATCGCATTAATCCATGTTTTGATAAGTCATTAGTGCTCACAAAACCATCTCTCTTATCTTTAAATATTCTTATCCCAGCACCTTTACCAAATGATGGACTTACAGTCGTAATGAAATCTTCTTCTGCGAGAACGCTTGAATTATCTGAGTTTTCAATAAATAATTCTACAAAATCAGCACCAAGAGATATGCCATAAAATATAACTTCTTCTAAAAGTTTTTTATTACATTCCCCAAATCTAATTTCGGTAGATTTAATACTTGCAGATACCATTTGATACTTATAGATTTATTTCTTGGTGAAGGTTAGATTATCTAATGGATGGTTGAAAATCGTTACTCTCAAGAGGTTTTAATAAGTATAGTCTTATCAATTGATAACCGTTTGAAATAAAGATGGGTAATTTAGATAATACTTTAATTAGTTTTGAATTATCCTTTTTATCTATCTCTGATAAGCGAGTACCATTGTCAACTATTTTGTCTAATCTTTTGTAGAAAGATTTATCATATACATTTAAAACAACAGGGAATACTTTGGCAGAGGTTTCATTTGTTTTGTTAATAACAAATTGGTCGTATTCTCTTGCATTTAAACCTAGTGCGCCATAAAAATCTCTTTTGGTGCCAAGATCTCTTATGTACATAGTTGCAAAAACAGCTAGTAGAAAAAATCTAGACCACAACTTAGAAACTATAGGATGATTATTTAAGAAATATCTAAATCTATGATAATAATCAAAAATTGGATGTCTCAATGTATAACCAAAGATCTCAAATTTATCGCTTAAACTTTTAACTGTTCGAGGTTGTGCTCTCATTAATGCATCAAAGAAGTCACCATGTCTATTTTCATCTTGACACCAATTTTCAAAGAAATTAAACAGTGGAAAAATTTTACCACTAGGATTCTTTTCAAGGTGCTTGTAAATTGCTATATATCTCCAATATCCAATTTTTTCAGATATATAAGTAGCATAAAAAATTGCTCTTGGAGCAAAATAAGTATAATCTTTGTTGGCTGTCAAAAATCCTAAATCTAACTGTAATCCGAAGTCGTTCATTGACTTATTCAAAAAACCTGCATGCCTTGCTTCATCCCTAGCCATATGAGCAAAACATTCAGCAAGAAGTGGGTTCTTATCTTTTATTCTTTTACTTAATTCTTTATATAAGAGGAACCCTGAAAATTCTGAAGTACAACTTCCTTCAAGAAAATCTACAAAAAGCTCTCTTGTTTCCTCATCTAATTTATCTGCCGCCCCCTCAAATTCCTTATTTCTTACAAAATGATGCCTATTATAATCTTTTCTAAATTCCTCACATATCGCCTCTAATTCTTCTTCGTTAATGGATAAATCCATCTTTTCCATAGCTTCAAAATCAGTCGTATAGAAATTTGGAGTTAATATCGTATCCTTAGCGATATCTTTACCTCTATTAACAGATTTTTTATTATTTGATTCAATAGTTTGTTGTGCCATTTTCTCTTATTCGTTAATACTATTATTTACTATTTATTGTATTTTTGAGTAAAAAGTTAACTAGGTGTTATTCTTTCATTTTTTAATTTATACCAATTAACTTTTGTCCATTCAATCTTTGTAGAATTCTAGAAATTATTAATTTAAGAGTTATTCTTTTTTCATCTATTAAAAATGATTCAATTACACTTGGTTTTTGATCAGATTTGCATAATGAAATACTTTTTAAAGAGCTTATATCCTCTTTTTCAAATGACAGCCAAAAGTTGCAAATCTCTTTTATTTCGCAAAAAATAACCCAACATTTATCACCAGCAATTGGTCTTGATGTGTTTTTAAAGTTAATATCTACTACTTCAAATCCTCTTACTTTAAATTCATGAATTATGGAAGGTAATAAATGATCATTAATAAATTCATTAAACGGTTTTTTTTCGATAGGAAGTTCCTTTTTTGGTTTTATTTTTAAGTGATTTGAATTTTCGTCTCCAACTTTTTGTTTATTAGGATCTTTAACCATATTATTTGAGGTTTTCTTACCAATTTCTTCTTTATTAGAAACTTGTTGATTTTTATTAATTGAGGTTGATGGTTCTTTTGAGCTATCAACCTCAATTTGATCCTTTTTTAATGATCCATTTTTGCTACTATTGCTTTCTTTTATAGAATCTACATTTTCTTCCATAACAAAAAATTAAACATGAAATATAATTATAAATGTAATTTTACCTGTTTTAATCAATATTTAAAATTAACTATATTTTTACCATTCTGAACCATTATTGCTCCAATCATCATCGTATTGTGTAGTATCTATTGTCTGGTTTCTTTCTTTAAATTCATTCTCCCCATTATTTTTAATAACACGGTAATTAACAGATATCGTGGGTTGAGGATCTCGTAAATCTCTCTCAGGAGAGATATCAAGATGTTCATCATTCTCTTCTTTTTTTACTGAATAATCATTATCATCAGTTGTTTTAGCATTATCTGAAAATTTAGGTTTAGATATTATCTTTTTGCTTATTGTTTCGTTTAAAAGAGAACTCATAAATAAACCTGAAACAAAGGAAATAAAAATTAATCTACCTATACTTACTTCTTGAATATTCCAAATAAAATATCTAAAAGAAGTTTTTTGTTTGTTATTTACTAATATTAAAATTTGTATACTTAAAACTAAAGAAATAATTACAAATAAATTCTTTTTTTTATTCATCTTAATAAATAATTATTTTTGATATTTAAATAAAATTTTGAAAACTAATAGATTTTGTTAACTAAGCTAATTCAAGATCTATTTGATATTTAAGAATATCAACTTTAATGATTTTTATATCAATTACGTCACCTATCTTGTATGATTTTTTTGACTTTCTTCCAATTAATAAGTTTTGTCTAGATCTATATTCATACCAATCATTACTTAGTGTACTCACATGTACTAAACCTTCAACATATAATTCTGGAATCTCCACGAAAAAACCATAGCTTTGAACTGTCATTATTAACCCACTATACTTATTTCCTATATATTTTTCTGCTTTTCTTACTTTTTTAATATTAATCATATTAGATTTAAACTGTCTAACTTTATTCTTGTATTCATTAATTTTATCAATTATTAGCTTATTAAATATTAAATCCAAATTTTTTAATGTTGATGAATTATATAGAGTCCAATTAAACTCATTCCAAGAGTCCTTTTCCATAATATTTATAGAACTTCCATCATTATTTTTATTTGTTTTTCCATTAATTATCATATTATAAATATTATATTGATTGATTAAATTAGTAAAATCAAACGATGGTAATGTCCAAGGTGAAATAATTTTTTCAGATTCATTTATAGAATGATCTTTAGAAATTAATGTTACTTCATTATCCTTCACCACATTAATTAAAATTTTATGCAAAATTCTTTTTTTATTATCATCACTGCATAACTGAACTAATTCCTTAAATGATAAACTCCCATTTTCATTAAGTTCGATTTTACTATCAATTAATTCTGAATTTTTGATAATTTCAGCGACATTTATATAATCTAATTTTTGAGAAATATATGATGCATTATTTAAACCATAATTTTTTGAATGGTTGTACCATATTGAATTTCCCTCGTACAATAAAGGAGAAAGATATGTTTGGATGTCATTTTTATTTAAAGGTTCAAAATATTCCTTTGAGAAGTCACCAGGATTGTGAACTATTAATTCTTTTAAAGACTCAATATTAGTATTTGACTTAGGTAATTCAATTTTCCCATTCAATAATTGTTTTCTTCTAAATTCTTTTGAAATCTCTATTATCTTATCTAAATCCTCTACGTAGTCTTTAATTGGTTTAAGTATTCTTGAAGTAATTCGAGCATTACTTTTTCTAGATAGAAGTGCTTCTATATGTTGATTTTCAACTAAAAAGGAACATTTCACTTTGGTTAAATGGAATGACCAATTAATAATTTCATTTTCACTATTAATTTCTATACACAAACTAATAGCATCATTTATTTCGTTTGTATTAAATTTTGCTGCTATACATATTTCATCACTAAGGTAGTTTTGCCATTTGTCTAGTAAGGGAAATGACTCAAATCTATCAAAGAACATTTGTATAGATTTCTTATTGCTTAGATCTAATCTTTCTGCAATTGTATTTGTGTGTAACCAAAGTTTATAGGTATTGTTTTTATATTTATCTATTTGAAAAATTGGTAGTATTGGCGAATTTTTATCATTCCAATTTTTGAACATATATGAATTTTTTGTTGATAGATCTAATCTTTGATGTTGATTGCCAAAAGTAAGCTTTGGATTTTGAAAGTTATCAATTTTATAAATATTGCTTTTAGATAAAACGAAATCTGTATCTAGCTTTTCGTTATCGTTTAATTTTAATTCCTTTATGACATGACCAATACCTTCTTGTTGGCCAATTGGGAATAAGTCAATTTCAATTTTTACTATATTTTTATTTTCAAAAATATATTTATATTTTTCATCTTTTTTGGGAAGCTTTATTTTAGATAGGATTCTGTCATCAATAGGTATTCCGTATACTTCGTCCTTAATTATTTCAACTTTTGCCAGTAGTATTTGATTTGTTCTTTCAAGTATGCAATCTACCACTCCTTCTGGTGACCTTCTTCTTACACCTTCTTTGATTATTCTTACTAAAACTTTATCTCCATTCCAGGCATAGTTAAGTAAATTCTCTTTTATATAAATATCTTCATTGTTATTTTCTCTAACCGCAAAGCAATAACCTTTGCTGCTGCATCTAATTTTAGCAACCAAATGATTACTCTCTTTGACGTTGAAATATTCATTATCTTTATTTTTGTTTATTATTTCAAGATCTTCTAATGCTCGCAATGCTATATCTAATTTGGCCTTGTCTGTTTTTTTTGATAATTTTAATAATCTGCATAATTTCTTATATTCCAAGCCTTCTTCCTGGCTTAAATTTTCAATTATTGAAGAAGTTGAAAACATAATAACTTTAAATTTTAATCTAATATATAAAAAATATATTTATATTATATCTTTCTTTCTAATCAAAAAACTATTTAATATATCATTCATTATTATCATTTTTATTTGAAGTAAATGAATTTATGAAAAGTCTCATACCAAGAATAAAAAAGGTTACAGATGCTATCGATTTTAAAATAATTTCAGGCACAAAATTGGAGATTGAACCACCCGCTAATGCTCCTACTAAACTGGCTAATACAAGTGCGCTTGAGGAACCTAAGAATACCGCTAAAGGTTTATTAGATGTTCCACTCATTGTTAAAGTGGCTAATTGCGTTTTATCACCAAGTTCGGCAATAAATATTGTAATAAATGTCGATAGTAGTAAACTGAAAATCATTTAAATGATGACCTTTAAAATGTCATAAGCTAAGAATATACTTATGATTATCATTAATAAACCAGTAAAAAGTGCAAATTTGTTTGGAGATATTTTATTTGATAACCATTTGCCAATTAATACACCTACAAGGCTAGAACTTATTAATGCAATTGAACTTCCAATAAAAACAATAATTGGTTTTCCTGATTCTGCAGATAACATTAGAGTCGCTATTTGAGTCTTATCTCCTAGTTCAGCGATGAATATAGTAGTAAAAGTTGTTATAAAAATAGATGAAAAATTCTTTTCAACATTTTTATCCTCTTTTTCTAAATTGATATTCATTTTTTTGAAACAGCCGATTTAAAGGCTTTCAATTGTTCACTTTTTCTACCATAAATAGAAGATATATGTTGTGTACAACAATCAATTAAGAATTTATCACCATTTTTTAAATAACCTTTGAATGATGAAGAAAATTCATTTACGCGACAGAAATGTGGTCTTCTTTCATAAATCATGCATTTTCTGTTTGATTTATCTAGATACTTGCACCATCCATCTTTGCTTTTCATGGAATTTATTAATGCTATATCCTTTTTACTTAGTATCGCTGATAAATCATCTCTATCAGCTAAATCTAATTTACAACATGCCCCACAATTTTCTATACAACTCCATGACTTCATAATTTAATTCAATCTTGTAACGTATTGGTACAGTTGAAAGGTTTATTTGTAAAAATAGTATCACATCATTTAATTAATCTCATGGCAACTCTTATACCTTTAGCAGTCGTCGCGTTAGCTGGACCAGCAATAATAGCGCTTGTGTTTTTTCGCAAATAAAAAATATACTTTGACTATTGGTGACTTACCTTGAGGGGGTTTATTGGGACTTAGATGGAACAATTGCTAATACTGAATTAGAAGCTCATTTACCAGCTTTCAATTATGCATTTAATGATTTTAATCTTAATTGGAATTGGGATAGATCTACATATTTAGAACTATTAAAAATAAATGGAGGTAAAAATAGAATTTCTTATTATTCAAAATTAATAAAAAAATCATTAAATAATCAAGAAGTAAAAAAAATACATGAACGAAAACAATATCACTACATTAATTATGTAAAAAATAATAATGTCATATCACTAAAACCTGGTGTTTATAGACTAATTAAGGAATTACAGAACAATAAAGTAAGACAATTTATAGTAACTTCAAGCTCTAAGAAACAAGCCAAATTAATAACTAATCAACTATTTATAGAATTTAATCCATTTGAATTTATTATTTCAAGTGATGATGTTCAATTTCTTAAACCAAACCCTTTACCTTATCTAAAAGCGATTAAATTAAGCGGTATAAAATTAAACAAATCAATAGTTTTTGAAGATTCTATTCCTGGGCTTAGATCATCTTTAGCAGCGAAACTACCTACTATTTATGTTCCTTCAAATATACCCGCGATTATTGACATGGATATGAATTTAGACTGTTTTGTAGACAGTTTGGGTAATGAAAGTTGTAAGGCTAATGTTATAAAAGGTCCTAAGCTTATTAGTAATTATGTTGATTGTGCTTATTTGGAAAAATATTTGATGACTTTTTAAAATGCAAAAAACTAAATTTTCAAAAATTAATGATCAATTTAATAAATTATTGTTTGGTTTCTTAAGTTCTTCTTGGAAATCAAAATCTATTAATATTATCTCTGTATTAGCAGGTTATTTTTTATTTGCAAATTTTGCTACTAAGTTTATATCTGAAGGTAGAAATGAATTAATAATGGTTCCAGTAATAATATTAATTATTGAACTTATAATTAGAATTAGGCCACAATCAGGTTCTAGTCTATTTGACTTGTGGTCAATTATTGATAAAGCTAGAATTGGAGCAACTTATGCTGTGATACTCGAAGCTTTTAAACTAGGTTCATAACCAAATTATTCTTCACTTTCTTCTTCTTCGTCAATCGGATATACAAACCCTTGTGCTTTACCGGTTAAAACAGATTTTCCTAGTGAAATCGCTTTTTGAGCCGCTAATGCTGCTTTACCTTTCCAAACCGCATGTCGATGATTTCTCTTGCTCTTTGATTTTTTCTTCTTTGGAACAGCCATACTAATTTCTTATATCCTTCTATTAATATAACCTTTCAGTGGTTATCTCTCAAATATTTGATTATATTTGTTTTAAACAATGCAATTCTTAATCTGAGCTTTTAAGAATTACTTATTATATTTAATTAAGATTAGTGTTCTTTAAATCAAAATTCTCATATTCAGATTCTAATAAAAGCTATTCTGATCTATTATTAGAATTAGATTCAGGAAACATACAATCTATATATTTCTATCCTAGAAAAAGGGAAATAGATGTTATATATAAGAATGGAAACAAAGAAAAAGTACCTATTCTTTATAATGATCAATTAATTCTTGAAAAAGCATCTGAAAATAATGTTGACCTAACAATAAATAATAGTCGTAAGGAATCTTCAGCAGCAAATTCGTTTGCATCAGTTGGACTTTTTTTGATTTTTATAATTGCGATAGTTTTAATATTGAGAAGTACTTCTAAACTTGCCTCAAGAGCTTTAGGTTTTGGTAAAAATAAATCAAAATTTGTCACCATCGATGATGTAGATACAAGATTTGATGATGTTGCTGGAGTTCCTGAAGCTGCGGAGGAATTAAAAGAAGTTATAAAATTTCTCAATGAACCAAAAAAATTTACAGATCTTGGAGCAAAAGTACCTAAGGGGGTCTTATTAATTGGTCCACCAGGAACTGGTAAAACATTATTAGCTAAAGCAATTGCAGGAGAGTCAGGTGTTCCTTTTCTCTCCATTGCCGCATCAGAATTTGTTGAACTATTTGTTGGTGTTGGTGCAAGTAGAGTTAGAGATTTATTTGAAAAAGCAAAAGAAAAGTCTCCTTGCATAATATTTATTGATGAAATTGACTCTATTGGAAGACAAAGAGGTTCTGGGATCGGAGGAGGTAATGATGAAAGAGAACAAACTCTTAATCAGCTTTTAACAGAATTAGATGGTTTTGCAGATAATTCTGGAATAATTGTTATTGCCGCAACTAATAGGCCAGATATCCTAGATTCAGCTCTTCTAAGACCGGGACGATTCGACAGAAAAATTGTAGTCATGTTGCCTGATTTAGATGGAAGAAAAAAAATACTTTCAGTTCATTCATTATCGAAACCTCTTTCAAAAAATGTAGATTTGGCATATTGGGCTACAAGAACAGTAGGTTTTTCTGGAGCTGATTTAGCTAATTTAATGAATGAAAGTGCTATACATTGTGCTAGAGAAAAATCCAAATTAATCAATGATGTTCATATTGAAAATGCTTTAGATAAAATTACTCTTGGTCTACGTACTTCAATTATTTCTTCTCAAAATATGAAAAAAATTATTGCATATAACGAAGTTGGACGTGCAATTGTTTCGGCGGTTAGAAATGGTATAGATTCAGTAGATAAAATAACAATTCTTCCGAGATCTGGATACATGGGAGGATATACAAAAATCAATCCAGATGAAGATATCGTATCAAGTGGATTAATTTCAAAGAAATTATTGTTATCTAAAATTGAAATAGCATTGGCAGGGAGAGCTGCAGAAACAATTGTATACGGTAAAAAAGAAATTACTCAATGTTCAATTAATGATATATCTTATGCAACAAGGATTGTTAGAGAGATGGTAACTAAATATGGATTTTCTATAATAGGTCCTCTATCTCTTGAAAGCAGTGGTGAAATATCAATCGGAGATGGTTTTGTTAGGAATAAATCAATAATAGCTGATAACACCTTCTCAAGAATTGATAATGAAATTATCAATATTTCTAAAATTTCTCTAAACAATGCCATAAATATCCTCAATAATAATCGAATTTTATTAGAAAAATTAGTTGAACTGTTATTAATTACAGAAACTGTAGAGAATAATATTTTTAAAAAAATAACTTTTGATTTATTAAAAGTGTGATTAAATACATTTAATTTATATAAAAACTTTTCCTTGATAATAAAATTTAGCCTAATAAGGCTATCCATAATTTTTTTATTAGTAATACTTTTTCCATTAGTTCAAAATCAATGGTTAAATTTATATCTGTTTAATATTAATAATTTTACTATTTATAAAGGTTTATATTATTTGAGCGGCTTAATTGTACCGATTCTTGTAATTATAAATTCTTTAAAAAATTTTACTTATTATAAATTTAATTACTTTGATAAAGAAAATTATATTAGTGGTAAATTATTACTATTAATAACCGCAATTATACTAAGTTCACTTTCAATTCTTATATCTCAATATATATTTATAAATTTTAATATATTTTTAAATTTCTTTATAAGTAATAATGAATATCTAGTTCAATTTGATATTGATAAACAAATATTATTTGTAATGATTTTTTCGATTTTTTTAATATTTAATAAAACTAAATTTATTATAAAAAAAATTGTTTTAGCAAATTTTCTTCTATTTTCAATTATTA
>QCVU01000016.1 GCA_003210275.1 Prochlorococcus sp. AG-686-M10 | reverse complement strand
AGTAATGAATACAACTACTTAAAATCAAAAGAAAAACATAGAAATAGTTTTAATCAACCACAAACAAGATTTTCCTCTAATGCTCCGCAAACTGAAAATTATTCTGAAAACAGTTCAAAAAAATTTCAATTGAGTTCAAATGAAAGAAATTTTGAAGACTGGATTTGGGGTAAGCATTCTGTTTTTGCTGCTTTAAAAAGTGGAAGACCAATTAATAGAATTTGGTGTACCTCCGAAATTTTTTCATCAGAAAAATTTTACCTATTATTAAAAGACCTTAAGTCCAAGGGAGTTTTAATAGAAGAGGTCACTTGGTCTAGACTCTCTCAACTAACATCAGGAGCTGTTCATCAAGGAGTTGCTTTACAGCATGCTTCTACTGAGTCAATATCTTTAGAAAAATTAATTGATATATCGAAAAGTAAATCCTCTAATCCTATTATTGTTGCATTGGATGGTGTGACAGATCCTCATAATTTTGGTGCCATTATTAGATCAGCAGAAGCTTTTGATTGCAAAGGTATTATTGTTCCTCAAAGAAGATCTGCAGGTTTAACTGGAACTGTTGCTAAAGTTGCCGCTGGAGCATTAGAGCATATACCTGTAAGCAGAGTAGTAAATCTAAATAGAGCTATTGATGAATTAAAGAAAAATGGTTTTCTCATTATCGGTTTATCTGGAGATGGGCAAGTTCCTGTTTCAGAATTCAATGAAAAAGCTCCTCTTCTTGTAATAGTTGGTGCAGAAAATAAGGGAATCTCTTTACTAGTCCAAAAAAAATGTGATTATTTACTTAAAATTCCTCTTAAAGGGAAAACATCAAGCTTAAATGCCTCCGTGGCAGCTGCTATTTCCTTATGTTACATATCAAATAATTAATTTTAATATCTAGTAAATCTTGTTATTTTGAATATTTATTTATCGTTATTTCAATATATTTATTTATTTAATAAACATTAATTGAATAATTAGTAAAAAATTGTATAGAATTTAACAAGAATTTATGGTCTTTAAAAGAGGGCCAAAAAAATTGATTAGAAATTTAGGTAACAAACTTGGATTAGCTTGGTGGGCAAAAGTTGAGACTAAAACCCCATCCACAACTTATTGGTATGGTCCTTTTCTTACAAAACGTAGTCTCAACGAAAATCTAGAAAAATTTCTTTCTGACCTTTCAGACGAGGGTTCAAAAGACATTAAACACAACATTGTTAGATGTAATAAAGAAGAACCATTAACTTTTTGATAACAAACTTAAAATAAATACTAGATTTTGATATGAACTTTAATTCTTTTAGAAAAGAAATTAATAGTGGAAATGCTTCAGTAAAGGAATTAGTTAATGAATTCTTTTTAAAAATAGATTCATTAAATCCAAAAATAAATGCTTATACTTGCTTAACTAAAAACATTGCTTATTCTCAAGCTTTAAATATTGATAAATTAATTACTAATAATCAACAACTTCCTCCGCTTGCAGGAATACCTATTGCAATAAAAGATAATATTTGTACGAAGGGAGTTGTTACCTCTTGTTCAAGTAAAATGCTTAAAGACTTTGTTTCTCCATACGAGTCTTCTGCCTCAGGTAAATTATGGTCATCAGGCGGTATTTGCTTAGGGAAAACTAATTTAGATGAATTTGCGATGGGAAGTTCGACTGAGACTTCCGTATTTGGAACGACCTCAAATCCATGGGATGTAAATAGAGTACCTGGTGGAAGTTCTGGCGGTAGTGCCGCTTCAGTAGCTGCTGGTCTATGCTTAGCCGCTATTGGATCAGATACTGGAGGTTCAATAAGGCAGCCAGCATCTTTTTGTGGAGTTGTAGGCCTAAAACCAACATACGGAAGAGTAAGCAGATGGGGACTAATTGCATTTGCAAGTTCTCTAGATCAAATAGGTCCAATTACAAATACTGTTTCAGATGCTGCTGAGATCCTTTATTCAATTTCTGGTAAGGATAACCTTGATTCAACATGTCTTGATAAACCAGTCCCTAATTACTTGTCAGATTTAGACAAATCTATTAAAGGAATTAAAATTGGTATTATCGAAGAATGTTTTGATCATCCAGGCCTTGATTCTGAAGTTAAGGAATCAGTTTTATCCAGTGTTGAAAGATTCAGATCTTTGGGTGCTGAAGTTCACGACATAAAGTGTCCAAGATTTAATGATGGTATCGCAACTTATTATGTTATTGCTCCATGTGAGGCTTCAGCTAATTTAGCAAGATATGATGGGGTTAAATATGGATACAGATCAGAAGGTGATTCTAATTTATTAGAAATGACATCTAAGAGTAGAGCTGAAGGCTTTGGGGATGAAGTACAAAGACGAATTTTGATTGGTACCTATGCTTTGTCTGCCGGGTATAGTGATGCGTATTACAAAAAAGCTCAGAGAGTAAGAACTTTAATTAGAAAGGACTTTGATAATGCTTTTAATGAAGTTGATGTTTTATTGACCCCCACATGTCCTACAACAGCATTTTTAAAAGGTGATTTTGTAAATGACCCCTTATCAATGTATTTGTCTGATCTTTTAACTGTTCCTGTTAATCTAGCTGGACTCCCAGCTATCAGTATCCCGTGTGGATTTGATAAAAAGGGCTTACCTATCGGTCTTCAATTAATAGGAAATGTTCTGGAGGAGCATCGGATATTGAATGTTGCAAATATATTTGAAAAGGATGCTGAAGTTATGAATAGGAAACCTAATATTGAATTTTGAATTAATAATTAATTTGTATTAGTAAAATATAGAATTTTTTGAAATATTCTCTATCTTATAAATATAAATTGGTTAAACATGGGATTTGTTCCACTACATAATCATAGCGATTACAGTCTTCTAGATGGAGCAAGTCAAGTTTCGAATATTGTTGATAGAGCATCTGAACTTGGAATGGATTCAATTGCTTTGACCGATCATGGAGTAATGTATGGCGTTCTTGATTTAGTAAAAAAATGCAAAAATAAGGGTATTAAACCAATCATTGGTAATGAAATGTACATTATCAACGGATCCATCGATGATCCTCAGCCAAAAAAGGAAAAAAGATACCATTTGGTAGTATTGGCTAAAAATCATACAGGCTATAAGAACCTTGTAAAGTTAACAACAATTAGCCATCTTAATGGTATGAGGGGCAGAGGTATCTTTTCTAGACCTTGTATTGATAAATCTCTTTTAGAAAAATATAATGACGGTCTTATTCTTTCAACAGCATGTTTAGGTGGAGAGATTCCTCAAGCAATCCTAAAAGGAAGGATTGATGTCGCTGAGAAAACTGCTGTTTGGTATAAGAAATTATTTGGAGATGATTTTTATCTAGAAATACAAGATCATGGTTCTATTGAAGACAGAATTGTAAATGTTGAATTAATAAGAATCGGTAAAGAGCACCAAATTAAAGTTATTGCTACTAATGATGCTCATTACATCTCAAACATGGATGTTGAAGCTCATGATGCCTTACTTTGTGTTCTTACGGGAAAATTAATAAGTGACGAAAAGAGATTGAGATATACAGGAACAGAATATATCAAAAGTGAAGATGAAATGCTTAGACTTTTTAACGATCATATTGATAAAGAATCTATTAAAGAAGCAATAAATAATACGGTTGAGGTTTCACAAAAGATTGAGGAATTTGAGTTATTCGGTACCTATAGGATGCCAAAATTTCCCTTAAAAGAAGAGAATGACTCCTTATCATTTTTAACGAAAATAACAAAGCAGGGTCTTTTAAGTAGGCTTAATAAATCTAATCTGGATGAAGTTGATGAAATTTATAAGAAAAGGTTAACTTCAGAATTAAAAATAATAAATGACATGGGATTCCCAGACTATTTCTTAGTCGTGTGGGATTATATAAAGTTTGCTAGAGATAGTTCTATACCTGTTGGCCCAGGGCGAGGTTCTGCTGCAGGTTCACTCGTAGCATATGCTCTTCAAATTACAAACATTGATCCAGTTAAGCATGGATTATTATTTGAGAGATTTTTAAATCCAGCAAGAAAATCTATGCCTGATATTGATACTGATTTTTGTATCGATAGGAGAAATGAAGTTATTGATTATGTGACCAAAAGATATGGCGAAGATAAAGTTGCGCAAATAATTACTTTTAATAAAATGACATCGAAAGCAGTATTAAAGGACGTCGCTAGAGTTCTAGATATTCCCTATGGGGATTCGGATAAGTTGGCTAAATTAATACCAGTTGTAAGAGGAAAACCTTATAAGCTTAATGAAATGATTGATAAAAAATCACCTAGTCCTGAATTTAGGGATAAATATTTAAAAGATATCAAGGTAAAAAGATGGGTTGATTTAGCATTAAGAATTGAAGGAACTAATAAAACTTATGGTGTTCATGCAGCAGGAGTCGTCATAGCATCTGAGCCTTTAGATATGCTAGTACCATTGCAGAGGAATAATGATGGACAAATTATTACTCAATATGCAATGGATGATATTGAATCATTAGGCTTATTAAAAATGGACTTCTTAGGCCTTAAAAATCTTACAATGATAGATAAGACTATATCTTTAATTGAAACTTCCACAGGACAAAAAATAAATATCGATGAATTACCTCCAAATGATAATAAAACTTTTGATCTTATTGGAAGAGGAGATTTAGAAGGCATCTTTCAATTAGAATCATCTGGGATGAAACAAGTTGTTAAAGACTTTAAGCCAAATTCTCTTGAAGATATCTCCTCTATTTTAGCTTTATACAGGCCTGGTCCTCTTGACGCTGGTCTTATACCAAAGTTTATCAATAGAAAAAATGGGAGTGAAAAAATAGATTTCCCTCATCCTTTCATTGAATCTATTCTCACTGAAACTTACGGAATAATGGTTTATCAAGAGCAAATTATGAAAATTGCTCAAGATTTGGCAGGCTATTCTCTTGGCGACGCCGACTTATTGCGCAGAGCAATGGGAAAGAAAAAAGTATCTGAGATGGTTAAACATCGTAATATTTTCATTGAGGGATCCTGTAAAAAAGGGGTAGATAAAAAAATTGCTAATGATCTTTTTGATCAAATGGTCTTATTCGCTGAATATTGTTTTAATAAAAGTCATTCCACTGCATATGGAGCAGTCACTTACCAAACTGCTTTTTTAAAAGCACATTATCCAGTAGCTTATATGGCTTCTCTTCTAACTGTTAATGCTGGTTCAAGCGACAAAATGCAGAGATATATTTCTAATTGTTATTCAATGGGAATCGATGTCATCTCACCAAGTATAAATTCATCGGGAATTGATTTTACTATTAAGAAGGATCAGATTTTATTTGGATTATCTGCTATTAAAAATCTAGGTGATTCAGCTATAAGAAATATAATAGATAATCGTAATAAACTAGGAAGCTTTAAATCATTTTCTGATTTATGTGATCGTTTACCTTCTAATATTTTAAATAAAAGGAATATCGAATCTTTAATTCATTGTGGAGCCCTTGATGAATTTTCTGAAAATAATAATAGAGCTCAACTTTTTTCCGATCTTGAATATGTAATGGAATGGGCATCATCACGCAATCGTGATCGGATCTCTGGACAAGGGAATTTATTCGATTCAATTAGTAAAAATGTAAATAAAGACTTTTCATTATCTCAAGGATTAAAAGTTGAAGATTACTCCTTAATTGAAAAGCTTAAATTGGAAAAGCAACTTTTAGGTTTTTATTTATCTGATCATCCTCTAAAACATCTTGCAAAGCCAGCTAAACTTGTTTCTCCTATAAGTATCTCTCAATTAGAAAACTCCCATGACAGAACGAAAGTCTCTTTGGTAGGAATGATTCCTGAGTTAAAGCAAATTACTACAAGAAAAGGTGACAGAATGGCTATTGTTCAACTAGAAGATCTTTCTGGAAGTTGTGAGGCAATAGTGTTCCCCAAAACATATTGTAGATTATCTGAATTTTTACTTACTGATACCAGACTATTAGTTTGGGGCACTATTGATAAAAAGAGTGATAAGACTCAATTAATTATTGATGATTGTAGAGAAATTGATAACCTAAAGTTACTTGTCATTGATCTTGATAGTTCCCAAGCCTCAGATATAAGAATTCAAAACACAATAAGAGATTGTTTAGTTAAATTTAAACCAGATCGAGATAAATGTGGAATTAAAATTCCAGTATTAGCGGCAGTTAAGAATAATGAAACTATAACCTATGTTAAATTTGGAGATCAATTTTGTGTTGGAGATATTCTCGGTGTTTCTAAATTACTCTCTGACAAATCTTTTCAAGTAAATTTGAAATCTTTAATTGCATAAGTTACTTTTTCTTATCATAGTTTTGAGAGGCTGGTTTAAACGCAGCTTTTGCTCTTTCAATATTCAAGGGGATATTTTCTATACCAAAAAAACTTCCTGGCTCTTTATCCCAACTTGCAGATAATATCCCAAAACTTAACCCCCCTAGTCCCAATAAGAAGAATAATGCTGATATTGCTATTGTTGAGGAAGGAGGAATTTCGGCAATATTTCTTGTGACAATTATATAACTTACAACAAATACAGACATACCCATAATTGTTGGTATTCCAGCCGTAAAAAATATTCTTCTAGCCATCCTGTCAGCAACATATTTTGGTATGCCGCTAGATTGTTTTGTTTGGGGGGTTATTGTAGGAACTTTTTTTTCAATATTTCTAAAGGCATCAACCTCGGATATTTTTTTCTTTTTTGTGAAATTTTTCTTTTTAGCTTGTTTTTTTTTCATTAATAGAAATCAGCCCCTGATTCCAATTTTTTTAATTAGATCTTGATAGTTCTGGGTATTTTTATTTTTTATGTATGTTAATAATCTTTTTCTTTTTCCTATCATTTTTAATAGTCCTTGTCTTGATGCATAATCGTGAATATTTCCTTGTAAATGGTCACTTAATTTTGAAATTCTTTCAGAAAGCATAGCAACTTGCACCTCTACAGATCCTGTATCTGTGGCATGTACTTGATGTGATTCAATTAGTTTTTGCTTTTCTGCTGTATCGAGAGTCATAAAATTTATCTACCTTTTTTTATTTTACTACGTTATTGGTCTAAATTACGATTATTATTTGTCTAAATAGTTCATTGCTTCTTTTAATAAATTTTCAAAAGAAATAGAATCTTTTTCTAAAGATGAATTTTTATTATTTTTAATATTATTTATAAGTTTTGGAAATAAGTTTTTAATTTCTTTTTTAGGATAATTCAAAGATTGAAGTGTTAAATCAATATCTTTAAAAATTGAATCTAAGTCTCTATTTTCTGCAAGGAAATTATCTTTAATTAAATTCTCTTTTTCAATTTGTTTTGTAATTACTTTACTTTTCAATTCAAGGATTATTCTGTCAGTCATTTTTTGCCCAATTCCTTGAACAGAACTAATCGATTTTTTGTCATTATTAGAGATTGCATTAACTAACTGACTTAAAGAAAATTTATTTAATAAAGACATCCCGATTTGGGAGCCAATACCTTTAATATTTAGAATTTGACCAAAGAAATCTCTTTGCTCTTTGGAGTTAAAACCAAAGAGCATATCAGAATCTTCTTTTTTTATATGTTTTAGAAAGAGTATTATTTCTTCTTCAGAAATTTTATTTGTATTTATATCCAAAATGACAGATTCCAAGGTCTGAATTTCGTAACCTAATCCCTGACAGTTTATTAATAAATAAAATTTATTATTAGCTTGCCATGAACTAACTAATTCTCCCTTTATCCAACTAATCAATTAACCACCATCCACCTGACATCCAAGAAGAGCACCTGCTGTTCCTCCTGCTGGAACAGCCCAAAATCTATCTTTGCCTCTAGAAGAAGAAAGTGCTATTCCAGCCCCAAGAAGTCCTCCTATTACTGACCCCTCACTACAGTCATTTTCATCAATATTTTTGGCCTTTTCTCCTCCACATGGAATTTCAACATCAATTTCGTAATTTCTTACATAACCAGGATTTGATTTTGTGCCTGGAATATATTCTTCCCTATATTCAGTCCTAGTGCATGTTACAGATTTAGGGGTTGAAGCATTTACTTGAAGAAATGGATAAAGACTGAAAAATGCTAATAAGAAAAGTTTCATTACAAACATACTTTTTTTTATTTTAAATCTTTTTTAGCTTTTTGCTAGTAGAAATAATAGTTCCTAACAAAACAAGTACTGCGCCAATTATGAAGTTAAAATTTATTAATTCATTGAAGAACAGAATCCCCCACATAGATCCAAAAATTACTTGTAAATAGTTTATCGTGGCTGCCTCTGAGGTTGGTAATTTTTTTAATCCAATTGTCAAAAATGTTTGCCCAGCTTGTGTAAATATCCCAATACCGATTATCCAAGTTAAATCATTAATATTGGGCGTTACCCAATTGAATAATACTATTGGCGATAATGTAATTACAGAAATTAACGGAAAGTATTTAATTATTATGAAAATATCTTCTGTTAATGAAAGTTTCTTCACGGTTATGTAAGCGAGGGCTGTTGAAATAGCGCCAAGAAAAGCTATTAATACTGTTAATTTATTTAGCTCAACGTTTAAACTCGATAATTGATATGGATTTAAGATTATTAATATTCCTAACCAACCTATTAATGATGCGATAATTAGATTCTTAGTAATCTTTTCTTTTATTAGAATTCCTGCAAACATAGCTATAAAAATAGGATATGTATACTGAATAACAGTAGAAATATTTAGAGGCATATTTTTAATAGCATAAAATATACAAACCAATGCTATTGTCCCTAAAAGACCTCTTAAAATTAGTAAAGGTTTGTTATTCCCCCAGGGATTTATTTTCTTTTTATTTATTACCAAAGAAGTTATGAACAAGCTTATCAATGATCTAAAAAATACTAATTCATATATCGGTATTCTATTGTCAATTATTTTTACGCAAACAGTCATAAGGCTGAAGAAAAAAGATGCCAATATTAGATTTACTTTTTTAAATGAATTATTTTTATTATTAAAAAATTCTATAAGCATTACTAAAAATAATTTTATTGTGAAAAAAGTAGATTCTTTTAAAAATTTGACCTATAACAATATGATAATTAGGAATTCTTTTTAGAAAAATAAATAAATGGGACCTTCCATACATCCAAGAACTATTCAGGAGGTTAAGGATAAAGCAGATATTGTAGATGTTATTTCTGAACATATTGTATTAAAGAAAAAAGGAAAAGAATTTGTTGGTATATGCCCTTTTCATGATGATAGTAAGCCATCTATGACGGTTTCTCCTTCGAAACAATTTTATTATTGTTTCTCTTGTGGAGCTGGAGGAAATTCCATAAAATTTTTGATGGAGTTTACACGTAATAACTTTACTGATGTTGTTCTTTCACTTGCAAAAAAGAATGATATTAATGTCATAAATGTTGAAGGGCCTCAACAAGAAATATATAAAAAACAATTATCGAGAAGAGAAGAACTGTATAAGATTCTTCGTGTATCAAAGGATTGGTTTAAGTCTCAATTAAATAATTCCTTGGGTAAGGAAGCACATCATTATTTAACTTCACAAAGAAAATTAAATATTGAAAATATTAATGATTTTGAATTAGGCTATGCACCTAATTCATGGAATGATTTATTCAATTATCTTTCAAAAGTAGAGAAATTTCCTTTAAAGTTGATTTTAAGTGCAGGTCTTGTTGTCTCAAAGGAAAATTCAGATAAGGTCTATGATCGCTTTAGAAATAGATTGATGGTTCCTATTTTTGACATGCAAGGGCGTGTAGTTGCTTTTGGAGGAAGATCTCTTGAGGGTCAGGAACCTAAATATTTAAATTCTCCCGAATCTGAAGTTTTTGAAAAGGGTAAAATGTTGTTTGCTTTTGATAAAGCATCCAGCAATATTAGAAAAAGAGACAAGGCAGTGGTAGTGGAAGGTTATTTCGATGTTATTTCACTTCATTCAAAAGGTATTACAAATTCTGTTGCTTCTCTTGGAACGGCATTAAACAAATATCAAATCTCCCAACTTTGCAGATGCACTGATAGTAAAAATATAATAATTAACTTTGATTCTGATAATGCAGGAAGATTAGCTACAAAAAGAGTTATAAACGAAGTTGAAGGTTTATCTCTTCACGATCAAATAAACCTAAAAATACTTCAAATAAAATCATTTAAAGATCCTGATGAGTATCTTAAAGTAAATACACCAGAAGACTATTTTAACTTAATTGACAATGCCTCTTTCTGGATTGATTGGGAGATTGATCAGATTTTTGATAATAAAGACTTAACTAAATCCGATATTTTTCAGAGCGTTATTTCTTCTTTAGTTAAGTTATTAAGCAAATTACCTCAGTCTGCTATTAGAACTCACTATTTGCAAAAAGTTTCTGAAAGATTGAGTATGGGTCAAGCGAGATTAGCTATTAAATTTGAAGAAGACTTAAGAAAACAAGTTAAAGGGTTTCGTTGGCATGGGAGATCAAAAAAATTTGAACAGCCAAATGAAGTTAGTCAACGAGAGAAAAACGAATCAGAGATTATTTATTACTATCTCCATTCCCCTAAACATAGACTTTTTATCCGTGAAGAATTACTTAAAAGAGAAATAGAAATCTTTAATACTGAATATATTCGTCTTATTTGGGAATCTATTTCAACAATAGAAGTAAATAATTTAAGTTCAAATTATTTAGATGATTTGAAAGACTCTAATAATAAAAAATTAAATGATGATTTTATTTCAATTAACTTGATTTCACATTTGCCTGATCACTTAGCCCTCAATAATTTAGAAGTCTCAAATAAAATCAATACTTTTATTAATCCAGATGAATTGTTTTTAACCACTTTAAAAGATCCTAAACATAATATTCTGGGAACTTTGTCTCTTCTTGAAAGATATAAATCATTAAAAAGATGTAGACATCTTATTGAATCCTGGGGTTCTCAAAGACTTAAAACTTTGGAAAACTGTATTTCTATTTTAGTCGATAATTCATCCTTAGAAACTCCAGATTCTAATATAGAGATTGAAGAGGTCTTCAAAGATTTAAACTCTGATGCTATAAAATTTCAAGAATTATATTATCTAGAAAGACAGCATATCAATCTTCTTGATAAACAACGTTGTGGAATCTTTTCCTCTAACTAATAAATTTTAAGAATTTATAAACAATAACTTTTCAGTATCTCTTTTACTTTTCTTGGCTTGTCCTCCATAACATAAGCTTCTAACTCTTTATAATAATTTCCAGATATTTGTACTGAAGAATTTAATGCTTTTAATTTTCCTTCATGTATTTTATCTTCTATATTTTTTATTACTCCTATAGGTTTATTGTTATTGCATGACTGCACTAGATGTGTCGTCTCATGCCTTAAAGCTCTTCTTATATAAAGATTTGTTTTATGATTATCGTAACTTTTGTCTTTTCTGTATCCTCCTAATTTTTTGGCATTTTTTGTGCAAATAACGATCGCTTTTTCTTTTCTCTTATAAAAACCAACAAACTTTTTATCTATAAGACAAAGAGCTGTATTTTCTTCGATTGTATTATTTGATTTATTGATCAGTTCTATTATCTCTTTGTCGATTTTGCTTAAAAATAATATAAATTCCATATTTTATTTTTATATTATTATATTTGGAATTTTTGTAATATCTGTTGTAGATCCAGAACTTAATGAATTTCTATTCATTGCCCATTCTTGTGGTTTTTTTGCAATTGCCCATGTAATTACTTCATTCTTAAATTTTTTATTCAAGGAGTCAATTGTTTTCATAAGACGGATTGATTTTCTTGATTTTTCTTGAGATTCGTAATGGATAATTGATTGCTGTAAATATTGGCAATTAGTTAAATCCTGCATTAAAACCCCAGCTTTTGATAATTTATATTCCGGAGTATAAATTTCTTTAGATAATGCAAGTACTATTTTTAAAATAGTACTTGTGTTATCTGTCGCATTTATAAGTTTTTTATAAGCACTTTTTTGATAAATATGATTTGAATAATGACTAGTTCTTGCAAATACAGTAATGGTAGATGATTTTAAGCCTTGACTTCTCATTTTCTCGGATGCTTTTATTGTATAAATTGCTAATGCTTGAGTTAAATCTTCTAATTTTGTGATTGGTTTTCCAAAACTTCTACTTACTTGAATCTCTTTCTTGGGCTTCTTAATTGTTTCTATCGGAAGACATTTATTACCTTTTAATTCCATTTGTAATCTTTGCCCTACGATTCCTAATTTCTTAATAATTTCATCTTCATCCATATCTCTTAATTCATTTGCATTTTTAATCCCTTTGCTTTGTAACCAATTAGATGTTTGTTTACCAATACCCCATATCTTTTCTACACTAATTTTTCTCAAGTAATCACTCTCATCATAGATTCTATCTAAATCGAATATTCCTGCTGAAGAATCTATATTCTTAGCGAGCTTATTAGCAATTTTTGCTCTTACTTTGTTTTCTGCTATTCCTATTGTTAAAGTTATTCCTAGGTTTTGATATATTAAGCACCTTACTTTTCTTGCCCAAGGATTTAAATTATTATCTTTAGGTCTAAGAATTGAAACAAAGGCTTCATCAATAGAATAAATCTCTATCTCTTCAGAATAGTCCTTTAATAAATTCATTAACCTCTTGCTCATATCACCATAGAGCGAATAATTTGAACTTAAAACTGCCACTCCTAAGCTATTCATTCTTTCTTTGACTTTAAAATAAGGAATTCCCATTTTTATTTTCAAAGCACGAGCTTCAGGACTTCTTGCGATAATACATCCGTCGTTATTAGATAATATTACTACTGGTTTATTCCTTAAATACGGGTTGATACTTTGTTCGCATGACGCGTAGAAATTATTGGCATCTATAAGAGCTATTGCTTCAGTATTTGAGCTTGTGCTTTTCATAAGTAACTATGTATTGAATAGATTACAACCCCCCAAATTTGTATATCAATATGATTTCTAAAACTGAAGTCTGGATACTTATGATTTTCTGCTTTTAAATATAATTCATTATTTTTTATGGATAATCTTTTTATCGTAAATTCTCCATCTATCATCGCAATAATAATATTACCTGGCTTAGCAGTTAGACTCTTATCTACTATTATTAAATCTTTATCTTTAATTCCTGAATTGATCATTGAGTCACCTTTGACTCTAAGAAAAAAAGTACTAAAAGGATTAGATATTAAATGCTCGTTCAAATCAATATTTTCTTCAGTATAGTCATCTGCAGGAGAGGGGAAACCTGCTGAGACCGAATCACTTAATAATGGAATTTTGACCTTTTTAAAATTTAAATCAGAAGAACGCAAAACTTTAACAGATAGTATATATGTACTATATATTAAAGTTTTTAAATTGTGTTTGTTTTAAGGGTTTTATGTATTAATCTTAAATCTTTTGTTTAGGCACGATGATAAGGCGAACCATTAGAAATAGAAATAGCTCTATAAATTTGTTCGATAAGAATTAATCTTGCAAGTTCATGAGGAAAAGTAAGAGGGGAGAGGCTTAGTAGAAGATGCGATTTATCTTTTATATCTGAAGGAATTCCATCAGCGTCCCCAATAAGGAAATTAATTTTTTTATTTTTAAAATTTAAAAGTAAAGAAGTTAGTTCAATTGAATTAAATAATTGTCCTTCTTCAGTAAGGCTAATAATAATATTATTAACTCTAATGTTATCTATATTAAAACTCTTAGACTCATTAATAATAAGATCAGGCAATCTTTTTTTGTATTGATTAATTCCTTCTCTTATCCAATCTTTTTTTATTTTACCAATAGCATTTATTGATAATCTATTAGTTTGTAGCATCGAAAAAAAGAAATCTTTCTTTATTCATCAAGAAGATAATTAAATTCGTCATATAGTTCTTCCTCTATCGATAAATTCTTTGAGCAATTGGTTTTTCTAGAATTTATATTATAAAAACTATCCTCACTTTTTTTTAAGAATTGAATTGTATCTAATGTTTCATTAATGTTATCTACACTATCAATTATAGAATAAAAAATTTCAGATGGTTCTTCAACTTTATGGGAATTATTAGGTTCTTGATGATTTTTATTTGAATTATTATTGCTAATTAAATTATTTTTTTTAATAAAAGTATTGAGTTTACCTAAATTTCTTTTTGATAGGCCCATACTAATTAATAAAGATATAAGATACATATCTACTTTAAACATATTATTTCTCTTTTGGATGAATTTTAAAAACCATCATCAAAAAAAAAGATTTGGACAACATTGGTTAGTTAACAATTTAATATTAGAGAAAATCAAAGAGGTAGCTGAACTTGAAGAAAAAGATTTTATTCTAGAAATTGGTCCAGGAAGAGGGGCTTTAACATCGAAATTGCTAGATTCGAAAATTAGTAGATTACATGCTGTTGAGTTGGATAAAGATTTAATTGATCTTTTAAATAATAAATTTAAAAATGATAAAAATTTTACACTTCAACAAGGAGATATTCTTTCAACAAATCTTGAATCAATAAATAAAAAGATTACAAAAGTGATCGCTAATATCCCATATAATATTACAGGCCCAATATTAGAAATTTTCGTAGGAAGATTAGGCATAATTAGCAAGAATAATTACAAGAAAATAATTTTCTTAATGCAAAAAGACGTTGTAGATAGGATCTTAGCTAAGGATGGCAATACGAATGCAGGAGCTCTGAGTGTACGAATGCAACTCATCTCTAATATAAGAAGAATATGTGATGTTCCTCCATCTTCTTTTAACCCACCTCCAAAAGTGTTTTCTTCTTTGGTTGTTTTTGAACCATTGAGACCAGAGATGCGTTTAGATATTAAAGTAGAGAAATACTTAGATAAACTTCTTAGGATTTCATTTAACTCAAGAAGAAAAATGATAAGAAATACTCTTAATTCAATACTTTCAGAGGCTGAGATAAAGAAATTATCAGAATCATCTGAAATATGCTTTAATTCAAGACCTCAAGATATTTCAATTAATAAATGGATTAAGCTTGCAGAGGCTTGTATTAAAATAACAAATAACAAATAGTAAAATGTCAAAATTATCTACAACTAAAATTTGTGTTAGATCACCTGCAAAGATAAACCTTCATCTTGAAATTATCGGAAAAAGAGAGGACGGATATCATGAATTAGCAATGATAATGCAGAATATTGATCTTTCTGACTATATAGAATTTGAGAATAATCAAATTGGCGAGATTAAATTAAATTCGAATAGCAAAGATCTAAGTCTTAATGATGATAACTTAATAATAAAAGCAGCAAATCATATAAAGGAGATATCAAAAGATAAGGAATTAGGGGCTAATATCTTTTTAAAAAAGAATATTCCTATCGGTGCCGGTTTAGCTGGTGGTTCTAGTAATGCAGCTGCAACTTTAGTTGGACTTAATAAATTATGGAACTTGAATCTTGATTACGAAACTATTCTTTTACTTGCAGCAAAACTAGGGTCTGATGTACCTTTCTTTGTAGATGGAGGTTGCCAATTCTGTTTTGGCAGGGGGGAAATTCTTGAAAAATATAATTCAAAATTTGATTACGGTGTAATACTTTTAAAAAATCCAAATATTTCAATTTCAACTATAGATACTTATAAAAAATATAGTAAAGAATTTTGCCCAAAATATTTTACTGAAACTCAGAAAACAAACGACATCAGAAATGATTTAAGAATAAACGGATTCAACGATATTAAATTTTCAGAGCAAAGGATAAAAGTAAAAAATGATTTACAAGTTATTGTTGAGAAAGAAAATGATTCTGTAAAGAAAGCATTATATTTACTTTCAAATTTGCAAAATTGTTTTTCATTCTCAATGAGTGGATCTGGTCCAACATGTTTTGCTCTTTTTAAAAATATAAATATAGCTACTGAAGTTTTTGAACAAAATCATAAAATGTTTAATAATAATGGATTTGAAGCGTGGGTCTGTAAATTAATTAATAGCGGAATTACCTTTTTGTAAAAATATTCTTTATTTTCTTAAAAATGAAAAAAGATAAAACATCTATTAATAAACTTAATATTGAAACTCAAAATACTCCTGAAAAAGGTCCTTTAAGCTTTATTACCGGTTCTTTAACAAGTTTCTCACTCTGTATATTCTCTTATTTTATAAGTAATAAAATTGTAATTTACTTTTCACAACATAAACCCTCCAATTCATCTGAAATTGTACAAAGTATAACTTCTAGTATTAATACATTAATTATTGGATTGTCTTTCCTATTAACCTTTTCCTTTGCATTTATTGGATTAGGTCTTTTTATTGTATTTATTCGAAGTTTTTTGGTAAAAAAAAATTGAAATCCTAATATTATTAAATAAAACTTTTACTTTTTAATGTCTTTACATGACTTAGGCTTATTAATACTTTTGCTCTCTCCAGGCATGATTTTGTCAATATTACTACTTATAACTTTTGCCGAAGGAGGCTAATTCAACCTTGATGGTATAAATTTATATATATGAATAATTAGGAAATTACTCGTGGCTGGTACTTTATTATTTAATGCTTTGAAAGAAGCAATTGATGAAGAGATGGCAAATGATGTAAACGTTTGCATTATGGGAGAAGATGTAGGTCAATATGGTGGTTCTTATAAGGTCACTAAGGATCTATATGAAAAATATGGAGAATTGAGAGTTTTAGATACTCCAATTGCTGAAAATAGTTTTACTGGTATGGCTGTTGGTGCAGCCATGACAGGATTGAGACCGATTGTTGAAGGTATGAATATGGGATTTTTATTATTAGCCTTTAATCAAATTTCTAATAACATGGGTATGCTCAGATATACAAGTGGCGGTAATTATAAAATACCCGCAGTTGTTCGTGGTCCTGGTGGTGTTGGCAGACAACTAGGTGCTGAACATAGTCAAAGATTAGAGGCTTACTTTCACGCAGTTCCTGGGATTAAGATTGTTGCTTGTAGTACTCCCACTAATGCAAAGGGATTAATGAAAGCAGCTATAAGGGATAACAATCCTGTTCTATTTTTTGAGCATGTCCTTTTATATAATTTATCTGAGGAATTACCTGATGGTGATTATATTTGTTCTTTAGATCAAGCTGACCTAGTCAAAGAGGGTAAAGATATTACGATATTAACTTATTCAAGAATGAGACATCATTGTTTAAAGGCTATTGAAGATTTAGATAAGAAAAACATTGATGTAGAATTAATTGATTTGATAAGTCTAAAACCTTTTGATATGAAAACAATTTCAAAATCAATTAAAAAAACTAATAACGTAATTATAGTTGAGGAATGTATGAAAACTGGAGGTATTGGAGCAGAATTGATTGCTTTGATTACCGAAGAATGTTTTGATGATCTTGATACTAGACCTATAAGGTTATCTAGTCAGGATATTCCTACCCCTTATAATGGAAATCTAGAAAATTTAACAATAATTCAACCACATCAAATAATTGAAAAAGTCGAAGAAGTAATCAATAGGAGTATTTGAGAAATGAAAAGAAGGCAAGGTTGGCTTTTTTTTATTATTTTTCTACTGACTTTTTCTATTTATTTATTAATCAATTTCCCTTTACAATTAGGTCTTGATTTAAAAGGTGGTTCTCAACTAACTCTTCAATTGCTTAAAGAAGATGGAAAAGTTACAAAAGAAGAATTAGAGGCTGTCAATGCAGTTTTAGATAAACGAGTTAACAACTTAGGAGTAGCAGAATCTAATTTACAAACATTAGGACGTGATCAATTAATTTTGGAGTTACCAGGTGAGCAAAACCCTTTGTCCGCTTCAAGGATATTAGGTAAAACTGCTTTATTAGAATTTAGAACTCAAAAAGAAAGTACAAGTTCCCAATTAAAAAATCTGCAATTGCAGAGATTAAAAATAAATGATTTAATTGAATTATTCAAAATTGATGATAAACGAAGCGAAGAAACATCTTTACTTCTTATGGAAAATCTTACTGAAATAGAAAATGATTTAAATTATTCCTCTAATATTGAGCAATTATTTAAAAGATTGGTGGCAACCAAAAAGTATATAAATAATGAAATTGCAAATCTATTCAATAAAACTGACTTATCAGGCAAGGATTTAATAAATGCGGGTAGAAGGCAAGAGCAAACTAATAATAATTGGGAAGTTTCATTATCTTTCAGTAATAATGGCGGTGAAAAATTTGCTGAAATTACTAAATCTATTGCGGGTACTGATAAACTTTTGTCCATTGTTCTGGATGGGGAATCTATAAGCGAAGCTAGTGTTGGAAGCCAATTCATAAATACAGGTATTACTGGGGGAGCAGCCACAATAAGTGGAAATTTTTCAGCTGAAAACGCCAGAGAATTAGAAGTTCAACTTAAGGGTGGTTCTTTACCTTTACCTATTGAGATTGTTGAAACTAATACTATTGGTCCTTTACTTGGTTCAAAAAATATTGTTAAAAGTCTTTATGCTGCTATTTGTGGATTGATATTTGTTGGAATATTTATGATTTTTAATTATAGAATTCTAGGTTTTGTTTCTGTTATTTCCTTGATTTTTTATGGCTTTTTTAATTTGGCTCTTTATTCTTTAATACCAGTAACATTAACTTTACCTGGAATTGCTGGCTTAATCTTAAGTATTGGTATGGCTGTGGATGCAAATGTTTTAATATTTGAAAGAATTAGAGAGGAACTTATAAATGGAAATACTCTTATAAGATCAATTGATAGTGGGTTTCAAAGAGCTAATTCATCTATTATCGATGGCCACATCACAACCTTTGTAAGTTGTTTTGTGTTGTTTTTATTAGGAACTAATTTTGTAAAAGGGTTTGCTGCAACACTTGGTATTGGAGTTGTGATAAGTTTATTTACCTCATTAAACTGTTCCAAAACTATTTTAAGATTTTTAACTACTTATCAATCTTTACGACAAAAAAATCTTTATTTAAGTAAGTCTACTACCCTTTAATTTTAATTTATTAATTATCTAGTTCATGACATCATTAAGTTTTAATTTAATTAAAAATAAAAATAAGGTATTTGGATTTTCAACCTTTCTTATATTGTTAAGTTTAATAGGAATTTTATATTCAACTTTTAATACTTCATATAAAAAACCTATCAATCTTGGTATGGACTTTATTGGTGGTAATGAATTAAGAATTGATAGGATTTGCAAAGAAGAATGTGAAATTATTTCTCCTGATTTAGTTATTGAGCAACTGAGAACTTTTTCTAATAATAAAAATGTCTTAAACAATATTAAATTACAAATTCAAAATAATAATAGTTTAATTTCTATTCGGACTCCTTATTTAACTATTGAAGAATCAAATGATTTAATCTCTAATGTTGATAAAATTTTAGGTCCTTTAAATTATGAAAGTAAAAACTCAAGAATAATAGGTCCAAAACTTGGTAAGAAACTTCTTACAAATTGTGCTACCTCTTTATTAGTCTCTTTATTTGCAATATCTTTATATATCTCTATTCGATTTGATAAGAAATATGCATTGTTTGCTTTATTAGCTTTATTCCATGATTTATTTATTGTTTTTGGTATTTTTTCTTGGTTAGGTGTCCTATTATCTATTGAGGTAAATAGTTTGTTTGCAGTTTCTTTATTAACAATAGCTGGCTATTCGGTAAATGATACAGTTGTCATTTTTGATAGGATTAGAGAAAATTTAAAACAAAATTCAGATAACTATAATAAAACAATCCAAATTTCTGTTAATGAATCTTTTCGAAGAACATTTTTTACTAGTATTACAACATTAATGCCTCTACTTACACTTATAATTTTTGGTTCATATTCACTATTTTGGTTTTCTGTATCTTTGTCACTTGGAATTTTAATTGGAAGTTATTCAAGTATATTATTAGCACCTTCATTTCTAATTAAAGATTAAATATAAGGAGTAATTTAATGAAAATAAATTACTATTTAATTTTACTTTTTTCTTTAGTTTTAATTGACTTATCTACAGAATTAAGAATTCTAATTGATCATTTTACATTTAATTCCTTATATTTTGCATTATCTAAACATCCTCTTTCTTTCTTTATACTTTTCTCTTATCCATATCTATATAGGAAATTAACGAAATAAAAGTCTTTAATTATCACTAACGAACTCTTTTATTAATACTTGTGTTACGACTGCAATTGGCAAAGACAAAACTAATCCTAAAGGACCAAAAATGAAAGTAAATCCAAATTGAGATATTAATGTTAAGCCAGGAAGTAAATTTGTTTTCTTCTTCAAAATAGAAGGCATTATTATATAACTCTCTATATTTTGAATGATGATATAAGCCCAAAAAACAGCAACCGGTTTCCAGAAATTATCCAAAAGTGCTATTGAGATTGGAAATATTCCACTTAAAACTGGTCCGATGTTAGGAATTATGTTTAAGACCATTGCTATAATTGCATTTGATACTACATATTTAACATCTAAAATTGATAAAACTATAAATGATAATAAACCTACTGATAATGAACTTATAACTATAGAAAAAGTCCAATTTGTTATTGCAATATTACACTTATCTAATATGATCCTGAATTTATTTCTATAAACTTTAGGAATTACAAGGAGAACTCCTTCTTTATAAGCTTTTGGTTCAATGGATATCATAAAACTTACAACTAATACAAAGACTATTCTTATAAATCCAGATCCAAGGTTTCCCGCTAAATTAATTAAATTTATAAAACTTTCTTGAATTGCTTTGGCAATAGTAGCTCCATCTGGAATTGGAACTACATCATTAACAAGGTTGAATATATCTACTACTTTCTCAGATTCTTCACCATAGAGTAAATTGTTAAATTTATTTAGGTTAGAGTTAATTAATTCATTAACTCTTGATAAACCATTTGGAAGATCAATTAATATTTCATTAAATTCACTGATGAAAGGAGGTAAGACAAGAATTGAAATAGTAAATATTAAGAATGATATTCCTATAAGAACAATCAATAAAGAAATAAATCTTGGTAATTTTAAAATTGTTTGTATTTGATTACATAAATTACTAATTACATTCGATATTACTAGTGAACAAATTATTAAAAGTACGAAATCCCTCAAGGTCCATACTATTAAAAAGCTTATTATTAAAACAGAAAATTTAAAATAGAAGGAACGATTCAATTTTTATAATCTATTTACTTCTTCTCAGAGTATCCTAATCCATTTGATTTAGCATAACTATTAGCAAATCTCATAAATCTATCAAAATCAGATTTAGTTTTCCATATATAGGTTCCCTCTAAATACATTGGTTCCCCATCAACAAATTTTACTTTAACTTCTCTGGTTAATATTTCTCCTTCAGAATCAATCATTCTCATCCCTGTAATTTCACCATCGGTAATTGAAGATAATGCTTGAGGTTTTTCGAATATAAATATTGCTTGTCCAGTTGTACCATCATTACCTCTTGTTAATCTAATTTCTGGAACAACTGGTTCATCAGTGCCTTCATAAAATTGGATTTTCGCTAAGTTATTTGCTGCCATAATAATTTAAAAGTCAATTTATATTGTAGATAATAAAAGCATATTTCGTTAATATCTAAGCTTTCATATATTCTTTTATTAATCTCAATGTTGTTTGATCGTCAAATATATCTGTCATGTCTAAGGTTTTAATATTATTTCTCCCTGTTTTTTCATACTCATAGCATTTGTCATAATATTCTAAAACAGAATTGCAAACCGATTTCCAATCTTTATTTTTAATTGACTCAATTGCAATTTTTGTTCTTTGTGGACCTAATCTTTTCTTTATTCTTAAAACAGCTTCTATAAGATCTGTTTCTTCAAATATACTATATGTTTTTATTAATTCCTCTAAACGATTTGAGTCACTTTTTATGATTTCAAGTCTTTCTGCTATTTTCATTTGATTAAAAAACTCATGAGGTATTTTACATTTTCCAATATTTGAACTTTCAGCTTCTACTAATATTTTATTATTTTTCTTAAAGCCTTTTAATCTCTCCGCGATCATATTTTCGAATTGTTCATTTGAAGGTTGTTCTCTCATACCTAATCCCCCAAAAGTACTGCCTCTATGATTAGCTAACCCTTCTAAATCAATAATTTGATAATTATTTTTATCAAGTAATTTTAATAATTTTGTTTTTCCAACCCCAGTTTTACCTCCCACCACAATTATTTCCCATTTCTTATTAAAACTATCTAAAGACCATTTTCTATAGCTTTTATAGCCATTATTTAATGTGACACTTTTCTGATTGTATTTTTCTAAAAGCCAACATATACTTTGTGATCTCATTCCACCACGAGCACAGTAGATTTTTAAAGTGGGATCTTCTGATATTGAATTATGATTTCTTGATTTATAAACATTAATAGCTTCAAATAACCTATTAATAATATTTTCAATTTTTGTTGCTGTGTATTCCAAACCTTGTATTACTGCTTTTTCTCTTCCATATTTTTTGTATATAGTTCCTACTATTGATCTTTCATCATTATCAAATAATGGAATATTTATAGAATTCGGCATATGTCCTTTATAATATTCACTTGGACTTCTAACATCGATAAGTGGTCCATTGACCTTCCTGAATTTCTCTAGTTCTTCTTTTCTTGAGTTCATGGATGGTTTTAAATATTAGATGGATTTATTAGAAATGACAAACAAAGATCAAGAAGACCAATATAAGAGTACATTAAATTTAGTTAATTTATTTGTTAAATCAAATCAACGTAAAAGAGTAAATTTATTATCTGATATTGAATCTGAGGTCGAAAACTTATTTGTGATTGGAAAGAAAATACTTGATGATT
>QCVU01000015.1 GCA_003210275.1 Prochlorococcus sp. AG-686-M10 | reverse complement strand
ACCTAGATTAACCCCTAAGGGGTCTAGACGGCTCTCAGAGAGGTTTTAAGCCGAGCTTAATAATTTTAGTACAAGACAAGCGAGTAGTATATGCAGGCCCACAGATACTGTGTAAAAGATATTTATATCAACTATTCTAAAAGGATAACTTGGTCCTGCATCTATTTATTTTTTCTTAAAGGAAAAGCCATTAAATAGATGTATTTATCATTTTGCCTTTTAAAATTTTTATTTTTCGTGATCTGTTTCTCAAGCTATAACTTAATTATGTTAGCAATCCCTAATATGGTCCTGCATTTGGTACTGCAAGTTGGTCCTGCACGCTGGTCCTGCACGCTTAATTCTGGAAATAAAATTACCTACCAAAAGCAAGTGATAGCAAGCTGTTTGATAGGTAACACCGAATCCCCGCCAGTTCTCTGATGCATCGACCTGGAAAAGCCAGAAGAGGAGTCAAAGTGGGCTTTCGTTTCCAATTGCAGGATTGGTTTACGTCCACATCACGACAGTCTCCTCAAGTCGAAAAAGAGTCAGATCAGAGCACATAAAGAAGAACTTGACCAAAGATCCAGTATACAAATATTAACTTATTTCTTTAGTCATTTGGAGATGGCCATATCTCTCTTACCTTAATTAATATTTCTTTTGATTTTTCAACTCTTTTCAGCTGATTATCTTCGTTAAGTAAAAACGTTATATGAGCCATTTTTCGACCAATACTTTCTTTAGATTTGCCATACCAATGAAGATTAGAACCTTTGATTTGAGATAACAATTCTAATCTTTTTGTTATGGACAATGGGAATTTTTTATTCAATCCCAGTAAATTTATCATTAAGGCCCCTTGGCAATTCATTTTTATTTCTGGAGGTTTGATGCCTGAGGATATACAAACATATTGATCGAACTGGCTTGAAGAACAAGCCTCAATAGAAAAGTGTGCAGAATTATGAGTTCTAGGGGCTATTTCATTAACTAACAGTCCTTTATCACCATAAAAGAATTCAATTCCCATTACTCCTACATAATTAAGTTCATTTACTATTGATGAGAAAATATTTTTCGCAAAAGTTTTCAAATCATAATCAATTTCAGCTGGAGAAAAAACCCAATCACAAATGTTATTTTTTTGAAATGTCTCGACAACAGGAAAGAATCTTATTGTTCCATCAAAATCTCTTGATCCTACTAAGGCAAACTCATTTTTATAATCGACCCATTCTTCAATTATCCATTCGTCTGAATTAGTTTCACCAAAAAAAGAATTTAAATCTTCTTTGGTATTAATTTTTCTATTTCCTTTACCGTCATATCCTCCTTTATAAGATTTAATCATTAAAGGAAAATTCCAAGGCTCAATTTCTTCATCACCAAAACTTTTAAATTCCTCTATTGGTTTCCATCTTGGTGATGGGAGGTTCAATCTATCTATTAATATTTTTTGGGATATTCTATCGACCAAAGGTTGAATTGATTCAAGGCTTGGTACAAAAATATTTTTAGACTCAATTAAATTTAATTTTTCAATTTTAATCCATTCATTTTCAAAAATAATTTTTTCACACTCTTTAATTAAATCCTTATTCCCTTTTACCTTTAGGGGGTCAGCTTCAATTACATAATCTGCTTTTGAACCTGCTGGATCATCGGAAGATTTAGTTTGAACGCATACTTTTATTCCTCTATTGTTTGCTGCTTCAGCAAGCATTAAAGCTAATTGACCACCTCCAATTATTCCTAGTGAATAATTTTTCTTTATTTTTTCTATATTTCTTTTTTGATTCATATGTTGATCCTATTATGATTTTTAATTCTTAACAACTGATTATTTTAATCTAATTTTTAAGTCAAGATAAGGTTAGAATCAATCAAATCCATGTTAAATATTAATATAAAAACTCTTCTAAGACATTTATTGTGAATAAAAACAAAATACTAGTTCCTCTAAGTAATAATTCATATGAAGTTACTATAAAACAAGGAGTAATAAATAGCATTGGAGAAGAGTTAATCCGACTTGGGATTAATAATAATAGAAAAATACTTATTGTTTCTAATAAAGAAATATCAAAATTATTTGGGGGGAAACTTCTTAATAATTTAAAAAAGTATAATTTCAATGCTGAAATATTGAATATTAAAGCAGGAGAAAATCATAAAAACTTGGCCAGTTTAAGTGAGATATTTAATTTTGCTTTTGAAATTGGTTTAGATAGGAATTCCCTAATGATTGCACTCGGGGGAGGAATAGTTGGGGATGTCACTGGTTTTGCTGCTGCTACGTGGTTAAGAGGTGTTGAATACATTCAAATACCTACAACATTATTATCTATGGTTGATTCATCTGTAGGTGGTAAAACCGCAGTTAATCATCCTAAAGGGAAAAATCTAATAGGAGCTTTTTATCAGCCAAAAGCAGTTTTTATTGACCCTGAAACCCTAATAACTTTACCAACGAGAGAATTCAAAGCAGGCATGGCGGAAGTTATAAAATATGGCGTCATAAAAGATAAATCACTTTTTGAATACTTAGAAAATGAAAAGAATAGAGATAAAATTCTCAATCTCGAGAACGAATCATTAATTAAAATAATCAATAATTCAATAAAAACTAAGGCTTGTATAGTTTCTGAAGACGAGAAAGAAAATGGAATTAGAGCAATATTAAATTATGGTCATTCCTTCGGCCATGTAATAGAAAATTTGTGTGGATATGGAGAGTATCTACATGGCGAAGCAATATCAATTGGAATGAAAATTGCAGGAAATATTGCGACTGAAAAGAAATTGTGGTCAAAAGAGCATTCTTTAAGGCAAGATCATCTTATTGAAAATTATGGTCTACCAACACAAACACCAAAAATTAAAAAAAATAAAGTAATGACAATACTTATGGGTGATAAAAAAGTACGTGATGGAAAAATGAGATTTATTCTACCAAAAGATATTGGAGAAGTTGATATATTTAATGATATAGACGAGTCTCAATTCCTAAAATATTTCGATTAGCGAATACATCTTGAGTTAATTTTAATATTCTTATTCTTAAATTTACTAAAAACAAACCATTTAAAATCTCCTAAACAGATTGGGTCAACTAATCTCAACAATGCTTCTCTCCTAGAAAGAGCTTTTGAGATGTCATCCTTTAGTTCATTCTGAATTTCAAAAAGTCGTTCTGCTAAACCAAGTGACAATAGGGCTTCTCCTTGTTTAACAATTCCAATAGTTTCAAAACCTAAAGTTTCCGAATCAAAAATTAAACTTTCAATACAAACATGAGAAGTTAGGTCGCAATTCCCTGGAGAATCAAAAATATTATCAACAATTTTTTGGTTTTTATAGGATATTAATGTTCCATTACTATTACTCAATGAATAATATCTTTTAGCTTCTTTGGCATAGTCAATTATTAATAAAATTCCATTATTGATTTTTGCATAAATAGCCTTCAACCATTTTTTATTATCTATATGCCATTCGGTAGTCCATCCTTCTGGAGCATATTTAGGTGGAATATTAATATCTAATTTTTCCTGCGCAGAGTCAATACTTTTTTCTAATTCTTGTGTAATAGTAATTTCTTCAAATAATAATCTTCCTGATTTCTTATCTATAGAGACTCCTTGCCGATGCATTTTACCTCTTAAATTTATTATTCTTTCTACTGGCAAAGCATCGAGTACCTCATTAGCTAATACAACCCCATCTAAACTTCTATCATCCAAGTCCTCTAAACTTCTCCATGAAATATCAAAACCCAATTTAAAATATTTTCCTAATTTCTTTTGCTGTTTTTTTATCATTCCTTTATTTGGCTCAATAATGATGAAACAAACATTTTTTAATATTTCTTTATCGTTAATAAAGAGGTATTCAAGGAGACCACTCATAAGACTGCCGTCTCCTGAACCAAACTCAATCACGGATAACTTATCATGACAAATTGATTTACTTTTTACCTGTATCAACCATTCGTAAATTTGTTTCGATAACAAAAACGCGAAGTCATCTGACATTGAAGGTGAAGTAACAAAATCACCCTTAGAGCCTAAATTAGCTCTACCACTTCCGTAGTATCCATTATTTGGGTCATTCAAAACAAGGTCCATATAGTCATAAAAACTGATAGTTCCTCCCTTTTTTATTATTTTTTTTATTAACCATTCTTGATTATTCGCGGGTAGGCTTTTCATCGGCGAAAATATATAAAGACAAAAAACTTTTATGCATTCAAAGATTAACTATTTCTTAGGAATAATTCTATCTATAGTAATTTTAATTTTTAATAAACCTTCTTTTGCTATTAATAATCCAAATCTTTTACCTGAAGAAAAAACACCTGTTATTGATTTAGCTAAGACATTAAGTCCCAATCAGAAAAAATCTTTAGAGGAAAATCTTAATAACTTAGAAAAGGATAGTGGTTGGAAGATTAAATATTTATCTCAATTCGAAAGTGTCCCTGGAATTGCAATAAAAGATTATTGGGATTTAGATGAAACAAGTTTATTAGTAATTGCAGATCCTAGAGGAGGGAATTTATTAAATTTTAATGTTGGTGATGCATACTTTGCTTTCATGCCAAGATTATTTTGGGTGGAACTTCAAACAAGATTTGGAAATCAATATTATGTAAAAGACCATGGAGAAGATGGGGCAGTGTTAGATGCAATAAATTCAGTAAAGATTTGTCTTGACAGAGGAGGTTGTCAAGTCGTTCCTGGATTACCAAAAGAACAATATATATGGACTTTATGTACTTCTATTTTAGGAGGATTAGTTGCAGGATTTGCTGCCGCTCCTAGAAAAAAGGGTCAAATAATATCAATTGGATTTTTAGCTCTTCTTTCTCCTTTATGGGGAATGCTGTTTGGCATTTTTGGTTTGGCACCAATAATTTCTAGAACAAGTGAAATAATACCGTTATTCAAAAATGGGCTTGCTTTTGCAGCCGCTGCAATTGCAGGATACCTTTTATCACAAACCGTATTCTCTAGGTATGAGAAACCGAAAAAAAGTTAAAACTTGCTATGTGAAAAAAGAATCTCTTCTTCACATATCTCTCCCAACTCTGAATACCATCTGTGAGAAATATGTGAAATTTTATTATTTACAAACTCAACCCATGAAAAGTTTACTAATAATTCGCCCTCAGTATTATTTTTATATCTCGGAACTATCGCAGAATTCAAATAAGCTGTACCTTCTTTATCAATTTTGAACATATTTCTCAAACCTTGATTTCTTTTCAGGCGATTGTGCATATGCCCAAAAATGACAAGGTCTATTTTTCTTTTTTTTTGTATTTCTGAAATTGCAGCAGCTAAATCTCTATCTCCCCAGTCACAAGAGGGCTCTTTCCAATCTTTACCACAAATACTTGTAGAGTCTGATCCCAAACCTGAAGGACCTGCATGTGACATAAAAACAAGAGGTAATTCTTTAACATTTTTTTCTGAACATTTAAGGATTTTATTAACTGACTCTTGTTCGCTTATGGGCCCATAAACAGCCTTAACCTCATTTGAAAGATAATAACCACCCCCTGAACTACAGGGTCTAGCACTTAAAATATTTAATTGATCATTAAATATTTTCAAATCCCAAGCGCAATATTTTTCTTGCAAAACACGAATTTGTTTTAAAAGAGTCTCTCCTGTGGAGTCTTTACCTCGATCATGATTTCCCAAAATCACAAAAGTAGGAATTTTTAATAAATTGATCTTCTTTATTATTTTAATACTTCCATCAGAGATATCTCCAATAAAAAGAACAATATCTGGTTTTATAATCGATAAAATCCCAATATCCACCTCAGACCACTGACCGTGACAGTCACCAACAATAGCAATTTTTAAATTTGTCAGAATTTTTTCTATTTAAAGGCATATAATCTATTAAGAGACATTGTAAATCCTGACCAGTATAACTTCTACTGCAAAACAGAAATCTATTCAAAACGAAAAAGATTTGATTTCTGAAATTAAGGAGCTTTGCTTAAAAGCTAATGCGATAATTCTTGCACATTATTATCAGGCGCCAGAAATTCAAGATATAGCTGATTTCATTGGGGATTCTTTAGATCTTTCTAGGAAAGCTGCAAATAATGATGCAGACATAATAATTTTTTGTGGAGTCCATTTTATGGCAGAAACTGCAAAAATACTTAGCCCAAACAAAACAGTTTTATTACCTGATATTGATGCAGGTTGTTCTTTGGCTGATGATTGTCCTGCAGAAGAGTTTCAAAAATTTAGAGAAGAAAATCCAGATCATTATGTTGTGAGTTATATAAACTGTACTGCAGAAGTAAAAGCTCAAAGCGATTTAATATGCACCAGTAGCAATGCTGTTTCATTAGTAGAAAAAATTCCTAAAGATAAAAAGATTATATTTGCACCAGATAAAAATCTTGGTCGATGGGTTCAAAAAAACTCAGGTAGAAAACTTAAACTTTGGCCAGGTAGCTGTATAGTTCATGAAACATTTAGTGAAGAGGCTTTATTAAAATTAAAGTACAAACACCCCTATTCAAAGGTAATAGCTCATCCTGAGTGCAGCCAAAATTTATTAGTATTGTCAGATTTTATTGGTTCAACCAGTAAGTTATTAGATTTCGTTAGTAATGATTATTCTGATACCTATATGGTTTTAACTGAACCTGGGATAATACATCAAATGAAAAAGAAAGAACCTAACAAAAATTTTATTGAAGTACCAGATATTGATGGGTGTAAATGTAATGAGTGTCCATATATGAAATTGAATACATTAGAAAAAATTTTAGATTGTTTAAAAAACAATTCCCCTTCAATTGAATTAGACCCTAAAATAATTAAAAAAGCTTATAAACCTATTAAAAAAATGCTGGATATGAGCATCTAATATAATGAATAAACAAAATTATTATCATTGGTTTTAAAAACAGCTAATAAATTTGCAGAATTAGCTTCAAACTGACTTACTAAGTTTGTTCTTTTAATAATTTTAAGGAGTTCTTTCTCACCAGCTCTATATTGTCTATCTCTTTTAGTCCCGATTTCTTTTTGAAGAATTGGATTAGAATTCATTTTGACTTCTATATCTGGAGTAATTCCAGACTTATTAATATCTGTTCCATTAGGTGTTAAGTATTTAGCGACTGTAACTGTTAACCCTGAACCATCCACCAAAGTTCGCATAGATTGAACAAGGCCTTTACCGAAAGTTTTCTTCCCTACTAATTTACCTCTATTATTATCTCTTATTGCTCCGGAAACTATTTCACTTGCGCTCGCAGAACCTTCGTTGACAAGTACAATTAAAGGTTTTTTTGTTAAAGCCTTACCATTACCTCTTTTTGTTTCTCTCAATCCATCTTTAGATAAGGTGCTTACGATTATACCTTTATCAATAAATTGACGAGAAATATCAATGCTAGATTCTAATAATCCTCCAGGATTACTTCTTAAATC
This sequence comes from Prochlorococcus sp. AG-686-M10, assembly GCA_003210275.1. Lineage (GTDB taxonomy): Bacteria > Cyanobacteriota > Cyanobacteriia > PCC-6307 > Cyanobiaceae > Prochlorococcus_A. Next base: position 16,285 of record QCVU01000015.1, on the reverse strand, counting down.
AAGAACATATCCAGAAACTTTTTTTATTTCTAGATCTTTTAATGTATCTTTCATCTCTCTTGATGCATTAGCATTAAATTGTTTTAATCTTACGTAACCTATTAATACTCCATCTTTAGTTTCATTTATTTTGCTTGTCACTGATTTTATTTCTATCCTTTCTCTTAATAAAGACTTATAAAAAGAATTCCCATTTCTTAGGATTTCAAGTTTAACTTTTGTACCTCTTCTGCCCCTTATTAATTTAACTGCATCTTCAATATTCAACCCTTTAGTAGAGACATCATCGATTGATAAAATCTTATCTCTAGCTTTAATTCCAGCCTCATAAGCAGGAGTTCCATCTATAGGAGAAATAATTATTAGAGAATCAGACTCTTTATCTTTAACAATTTGTATTCCTACTCCAGTTAATTCTCCTGAAGTATCTATTCTCATTTGATTAAATTCTTTAGGGTCTAGAAATCTTGTATATGGGTCATTTAAATTTGAAAGCATATCTCTAATAGCATCATAAGCTTCATTATTATCTGAATATTTTTTTGCTAAAAAATCCTTTCTTAAATTAATCCAATTAGATCTCTCAAATTTTCCGTTTGAATCAAGGAAGTCTCTGTATACAATCTGCCAAACGTGATCGATGACCTCTTTGTAGTTATTTTCTAAAATTGTCGCTTTTGAATGATTACTCACTAATATTCCAGAAAAAGTAGTCACTATTAAAAAGACAAGTTGCTTTTTAAATAAATTTTTTATCTTCAAGGGTCGATGCTAGGTATTAGATTTTATTAATTGAATTATAAATTAAAAATATGTTTAGGGATCAATCCATTTACCATCATCTTTAATCAGGCGAATTAAAGCATCAACGCCTTCATCCTCAGGTACTCTTTTTATCTCTTCTTTTCTTCTGTAAAGAGCAATTGTACCTTTACCTTTGCCTACATAACCGTAATCAGCATCTGCCATTTCTCCTGGACCATTTACTATACATCCCATTATTGCTATATCTAAACCAGTCAAATGGGAAGTGGCATTCCTGACTTTGTCTACAACCTCCTCTAAATTAAAAAGAGTTCTTCCACAGCTGGGACAGCTGATATATTCAACCATTGTTTTTCGGAGTCCTAAAGATTGCAAAATTGAATAACATACTGGAATCTCTTTTTCAGGAGCTTCAGTTAGAGAAACTCTAATGGTATCTCCAAGACCTTCGGCAAGAAGTGTTCCTATCCCTGCCGTACTCTTAATCCTTCCATAATCTCCATCTCCTGCTTCAGTAACACCCAAATGCAAAGGGTAGTTATATCCTTCTGCATCTAATCTATCTGCAATCATTCTATATGCAGCTAACATCACAGGTGCTCTAGAGGCTTTCATAGAAATAATAATGTTATGAAAATCAAGCTCATCGCAGATTTTGACAAATTCCATTGCAGATTCTGTCATCCCTAAAGGTGTATCTCCATAAGTAAAAAGCATTCTCTCGGATAAAGATCCATGATTAACTCCAATTCTTAAAGCTTTATTCTCAGACTTTAAAACTTCTACAAGTGGAGTAAATCTTTTAAGAATTGTTTTTTTAATAGTCTCAAACTCAGCGTCAGTATATTCAGTCCTTGTAGGATCTGATTTCTCAAAAACAAATAATCCTGGATTAATTCTTACTTTATCAACATGTTTTGCAACCTCCATAGCAATTTTCATTCCATTGTGATGAACATCTGCAACTAATGGGGTATCTATATTATTTTTTATTAATTTTTCTTTAATATCCCCAACAGCCTTTGCATGAGCTAAAGAAGGAACAGTTAGTCTTACTATCTCACATCCAACTTCATGAAGTCTTTTAATTGCTAAATAAGAATTATCCACATCCATAGTATCTTCATTTATCATTGATTGAACTCTTACTGGATAATCACTACCAATTGCGATATTCCCAACCATTACTGTTCTAGTTATCCTTCTCTCAATATGAGTTGAATATCTCTTTGAGAGACTATTCACCTCTTTTGATTGAGTAAGTGACATTAAATTCTAGAATTTCAAAAAGATTTACTTAAATTATAAAGCATATAGTTTACTACTAACCTTCTTAAGATCTTTTAAAGTTAGATCATATGGTTTTTCAACCTCTTTTGAAGAGAATCTCAACAAATAAGAAGGGTGAAAAATAGTAATAATTTCTCTCCCATCTTTCTTAAACCATTTTCCTCTTGTCTTAGAAATTGGATTCTTTATTTCCAAAATAGTTCTCATAGCAGTCGAACCAGTTAAAATAATAAATTTTGGATCTACTAGTTTAATTTGCTGCATTAACCATGGTTTATGAATATTTATTTCTTGATTAGTTGGTTTTCTATTGTTTGGAGGACGACATTTAATTACATTGCAAAAATATACATCCTTTTGTAAGTCAATTCCTGCTTTTATTAATAGGCCATCCAACAATTTCCCTGATTTACCAACATAAGGTTCTCCCTCAAAGTCTTCTTGAGCCCCAGGTGCTTCCCCAATTATTAATAAATTTGCGAATACATTACCTCTACTAATGACTAATCTTTTCAAAGCAAATTTAAGTTCAAAGCTTATAAATAATATTAAAACTAAAAATTATTAAAAAAAATATTAACTATATAATTCTTCACTCCACATTTTAATTTTTCAGAAAAGACAATGCCAAAATAAATTAAATTAAGAAAATGAACCAATTTAAACCAATCTGTGATACTTTTACTTATTCTTAATCTATTAATAAAAAATTTTTTAAAAGTTATATTTAAAGAACTTTAGATCAAATGAGTGAAGTAAATTTATCAAAAAGAGCACTCTCTATTGAGCCTTCACTTACCTTACAGATAAGTGCTAAAGCTAATCAACTCTCAAAAGAAGGAAAAGACATATGTAATTTAAGTGCTGGAGAACCAGATTTTGATGCTCCCAATGAAATAATAAAAGCTACAAGTGAGGCTATATTTGATGGATATACAAAATATGGTCCTGCCTCAGGAGATTTAGAACTCAGAAAAGCTATTGCAAAAAAAATTCAAACCCAAAACAATTTAAATGTTGAATTTGAAAATGTAATGGTAACAAATGGAGCCAAACAGGCGATTTATAATCTTTTCCAGGTTTTATTGAATGATGGTGAAGAAGTGATTATACCTGCTCCTTATTGGCTGAGCTATCCTCAGATGGTTAGATTAGCAGGTGGTAAGCCTGTATTGCTAAATTCTTCTGCTGAAGATGGATTCAAAATAAATATACAAGATTTAAAAGCTAAGGTAACCTCAAAAACGAAATTTATAATTATTAATTCTCCCAATAATCCAACTGGTAGAGTAATGCCAAAAGAAGAATTGTTACAAATTGCAGAAGTAGTAAGAGAAAATAAAAATATTAATATTCTTTCTGATGAGATTTACGAATTAATTCTTAAAAAAGAGTTTAAACATTTAAGTTTAGCTTCACTAGCACCTGACCTAAAAGAAAGAATTTTTATAATTAATGGGTTTGCAAAAGGTTGGGCAATGACCGGATGGAGAGTGGGTTATTTAGTAGGACAAAAAGATGTTATTAGAGCATCATCAGCCTTACAAAGTCAAAGTACAAGTAATGTTTGTTCCTTCGTTCAAAGAGGTGCTTTGGAGGCTTTAAAAATAAACAAGGAATTTTTCCTGAAAATTAATAGCCATTATGATCTAAGAAGAGAAGTCCTTTACAAAGGTCTAAAAAATATAGAAGGATTATTTATACAACCACCTAATGGAGCCTTTTATGCATTTCCTAGATTACCTAATAATTCCATAACCTCGGTAGAATTTTGCAAAAAAATTCTTAATGATTATGGTTTAGTGGTTGTACCTGGAAAACCATTTGGAAATGATCAATGTTTTAGAATATCTTGTGCTTCTTCAAAAGAAAAAATACTTGATGGTTTATCAAGATTAAAGAAGGGTATCTCAAATTATTACTTTTAATGAATAAAGATTTTTTAAATTTCAGAAAGATACTATTAACGTCATTACTATTTCTTTCAACTTTCTATTCACCGTTAAATGCAAATCCAAAAGTTTTAAAGCTTGGGGCAATTCCTGATCAAAATCAAGAGGTGTTAGATAAAAGATTTAATTTGTTTTCAAAAGAATTGTCCAAGAGTCTAGGGGTAAAGGTAAAGTACATTCCCGTTATTAATTATGTTGCTGCTGTTACTGGATTTAGAACAAATGATTTAGATTTAGTATGGTTTGGTGGTCTATCAGGAGTTCAGGCAAGATTACAAACTCCTAATGCAATTGTGATTGCTCAACGAGATATAGATAAAAAATTTAAAAGTGTTTTTATTGTGAATAAAAAATTAAAACTTGATTCAATTTCAAATAAAAATGGACTTAAAAAGCTAAAAAATCTAAGATTTACTTTTGGTTCTGAAAATTCAACATCTGGAAGGTTAATGCCACAATATTTCCTTAATGATGCTGGAATAAAAATAAAAAACTTTAAAGGAAAAAGAGCGGGCTTTAGCGGTAGTCATGATGCAACTATCGCTTTAGTTAATAGTGGAGCCTTTGATGCAGGAGCTTTAAATAAACAAGTGTGGGAAAATAATCTTAAAAATAATCCTAAAAGAACTAATAATGTAACTCTCTTTTGGATAACTCCTGATTATGTTGACTATCATTGGGTTGCCCAAGGAAATCTTGATAATAGATTTCGAGAAGGTTTTACTAAAGAACTTAAATCTACAATTCTTAATTTAGATATTAAAAATACAGATCATAAAAAGATATTTGATATGTTCAACGCAAAAAAATTTATAGAAGCAAAATCTAGTGACTATAAAAATATTGAGTTAATCGGAAGAAAATTAAAAAAAATCAGATGATTAATCCTCTTCTCGAATTAAAAGAGGTGAGCTATAAAAATAAAAATAATTTCACCTTAGACAATGTAAGTTTACGAATTAAATCGGGTGAGAAAATTGCCTTATTAGGCAAAAGTGGCGCGGGTAAAACTACTCTTATATCTATTCTTAACGGAACACTCAAGCCTAACAAAGGTAGAGTCAAATTATTTAATACAGAATTTGATAAATTAAACTTATATCAAAAGAGTAAGATCTCAACTATCTGGCAAGATTTAAGATTAATAGAAGATCTATCAGCAGAACAAAATGTTAATTGTGGACTTCTTGGAAAACAAAGTTTTCTATTTGCTTTTAAGAATTTACTAAATATAAGTTCTTTTAATAAAGCTCATCAATATATGCAAGTTTGTAATCTTAAGAAATCTATTTTTTCCAAAAATATAAGAAAAATATCTGGAGGCCAAAAACAAAGAGTTGCTATTGCAAGATCATTAATTCAAGATTCAGAGATCCTTCTTGCTGATGAGCCTTTTAATAATTTAGATCCAAAACTAACTTCTAATATTAAAAATCTATTATTAATTACTAAAAATAAAAATAAAATAAAAGTTCCTAAAACTACTTTAATTTCTTTGCATAGATTAGATTTATTAGATGGTTTTAATAGAATTATTGGAATGAAAAATGGTGAAATATTATTTGATATAGAGAAAACTAAATTAAAAAAATTTCATTTAAACAAGATTTATTAGGTAATTGAATAAATTAAAATTAAATTCTTCTTCAATAACTTTTCTACCAATACTAGTTTGTATACCTATAACCTATGAACTATTTATTAATTTTCATATTGGAGGAATTGAATTATTTAGAGAATTTATTATTTCTGCCTTAAATCCAAAAATTAATAATGAAATCATTTTCACATTAGTAAAAAGATTAAATGAAACTGTTTTTATCGCATTTTCTAGTTGGCTAATAAGTATGATGTTTGGGGTTATTCTTGGAATATTATCTTCAGAAATATTTTATAAAATAATAAATTTACCTAAATTTTTAAAGAGATTTTTAAATTTATTTTTAACTTTTATAAGATCGATTCATGAAATAATTTGGGGACTTGTATTAATGCAAATTTATGGTATTAATTTTTCAATTGGGGTAATAGCTATTTGCATTCCTTATATTGCAATAAATGCAAAAGTTTTTAGCGAACAAATAGAAAATATTAATCTTAAAACTGTTGAATCAATTAAACAAATTAATGGTAATAAATCTTCTACTTTAATATCATTAGTTTGGACTCCAGTGATAAAAACCTTTAAAAATTTTGGGTTATACCGATTGGAATGTGCAATAAGAAGTACAGCCGTTTTGGGATTGTTTGGAGTAGGAGGAATAGGCACAAGTATATTTTTATCCTTTCAAACTTTGAATTTCCGAGAGCTATGGACTTATCTTTGGGGTTTGGCTTTTTTAATTATTATCTCAAAAGAACTATTAAACAAATTTAACCTCTCTTACTCTTCTAAGAAATTTTTGACCTTATTTGTAATAGCTTTATTTTGTATTAGTTTATTTTCTTTATCTTTTTTTGTTTATTTTATATTCTATAAAAATGCAATACCTTTTAATTCAATCAATAATCTTTTGATATCAAACTTAAATTTTATTTCATATGATTTTTTAAAGCTATTATTAGAAACAATAGTTTTATGTCTTTTATCTACGGGAATAGCTATAAGTTTTCCTCCCTTTTTTATATTGTTTTTTAATAATAAAATAGGAATTACAATTATCAGAATAATCTCATTTTTATTTCGTTTAATACCACCGCCTTTATTAATTCTATTACTCTTAATGTTTAATGATCCTTCAATATCTTTAGCAGCAATAACATTAGGGTTACATAACGCAGCAATAACAAGCAAATTACTTTTGGCGAATTTACATAACCAAGATAATACACAATATATTGCGATGAAATCATTAGGAGTTTCAAAGAGATCTAGTTGGCTTTTCGGATTATTTGTTAAACAAGCAAATAGTTACTTAGCATATTGTGCTTATAGATCCGACATCATAATTCGAGAAACAGCTATTCTAGGAGTAATTGGAAGTGTTGGTTTAGGTTGGCAACTTCAAGAATCATTGAGTTCATTTGCATGGAAGGAGGTCTTAGTAATTTTGATTGCTTATAGCTCAATTGCAATAATTGGAGAATTAATAAATGATAAAATCAAAAGTAATCTAACTTGATTAGTAATAAAAATCCTCTTAAATCAAGTGAAATAATTAAAAGGAACCTAGTGCCTGTTTTACCAAAACAATTGGTTGTAATTGGAGATAGTTCAGTATATGGATGGGGGGATACTGAAGGAGGAGGGTGGTGCGAGAGACTTAGAAAAGATTGGTCAAAAAATGATTATTTTCCAATTATTTATCCTCTAGGGGTAAGAGGAGATGGAATTGAAAAGGTTTCTTTACGTTGGGAAAAAGAATGGTCTTCAAGAGGTGAAACAAGAAGAAATAAACCCAAAGCTATCCTCTTGAATGTGGGTCTTAATGATACTCCAACAATTGGACAAAAAAATGGTCGGCACCAATTAGAGATAAATGGATTCGAGTATGGACTAGAAAGATTAATTTTTGAAATGAAGTCCCAAACTCAAGTTTTTGTAATTGGGCTAACCCCAGTTAATGAAAACAAAATGCCATTTGCTGGATGTTTATGGTATTCAAATGATTTCTGTCATTCTTATGAAAGAAGAATGGAAGAAGTCTGTATAAATCAAAATGTCCCCTTTCTGCCAACTTTTAGAGAAATGTACTCAGATAATAGAAGTAAGAATTGGATCGCAGAGGATGGTATACACTTAAATGCGCATGGACATCTTTGGATTTATCAACGTCTTAAAAGTTGGGATATTCTTAAGAAATGGAAGGAATCCTAATTTTGATAAAAGGTAATTTAATTAGAAATTTTGAGATAAAAAATTAGAACAAAAATAGCAATTATAGAAGAAATACTTGTTTGAATAGAATTTACTAATTCATTACTTAATTTATATTTGTCTTGAAATTTAGCTCCAATAAAACTTTCAGAAATTGTTGCTAAAAAACCAGAAATTGCAACTATCAAAAATTGATATTTTGTTGAGATAATATTTAAAATAAACATTATTAATGACATAAATATTGCCCCTAAGGCACTTGCTGCTGTGCCTTCTAAACTAATTCCCCCTTCCGTTCCTCTTTCAACTTTTCTAAAAGAAGTAATTAGATATGTATTCCTACCAAATCTTTTTCCTATTTCACTACCAAAAGTATCTGCCAACTTTGCGGCAAAACTTGCAGCAAAACCAATTTTATAAAAGACTAAATTAGTAAAATTCAATTTAACCATTATTGCAAAAAACAATCCTGTTGCAGCAGAACCCCAAACATTTTCAGGACCTCTTTTACCACCTCTTTTTTCAGCTATCCCTTTTTCATTTTTAAATTTATAACCAATTTTTGTCACAAGAGAGCCTAGTAATAAATAAATTACAACAGAACTCCAACCTTGCCATGAAAAACATCCCCATAAAATAGACCCTAATACCCCAGCACTTATCCACCCCCCCTTTGTCATTAATGGGACTCTAAAAAACAAAGAAATTAGAATAAAATTAATTAAAAAACCAACTAAAAAATCATTAACAAGTAAATTCATTTTTTTAAAGAATTAATTTGAGATCGTTACGCCATTGACTAAGAATTGAAGTTGCATTAACAGTAGCTGTTGAAGTTCTTAAAATGGTTTCTGAAAGTTTTACAAAGTCAATTTTATTTTTTATAAAAAATTCAATTTCAACTTTGGACCATCCTCCTTCCGGTCCAATCACATTCCATAAAACTCCTCCTTTTTTATCCAAAAGACTTTCCTTTTGTTTTAACCAATGGTTTAAATTATCAGAGCCATCATCTCTCGTAAGAGATACTGAAATAATATCTTTATTTTCTATAGAATTTATCCATTCGAATACATTAATATCACTCAAAATATATGGTCTCCATAATCTTTCACATTGTTCAACAGCTTCATTGATAATAGAATCCCATCTTATAAGTTTATTTGAGAAGTTGGCATACTTCTTAACCTGTCGATCTGAATTCAAAGGTTGTATAAAATCAATTCCTATTTCAGTACACATTTTTAGAATATCTTCAAAACCATTTTTAGGAATTACAACAGCTATTCCTAATAAAATTTTTTCTTTTTCTTGAAATAAATAAGGATTATCAATATTGTTTATCTTTATAAAATTGTCCTCTAAGTTTACAGCTTTCCATAATGAACCTTGGCCATTAGTGATAAATATTTCTTTACCAATTTTTATTCGCATTACTTTTTTTATATAGCGCGCTTCATTATTCGTAAGTTTTAAATTATTATTCTTGTTATTAATTATTCTTTCATTCTGTATAAATAATCTTGTTAAATCATCCATATGTAAAAATCAATTTTTAAAAACCAAATCTTCATGTTCCTCAATCGACCAATCACTATTTTCTCCCCCGATTATTAATTCGTCAATTTTTACATAATTATTAGATATCTCATTTAATGCATTTATTAAAATATCAATAGAAAGTGAATCTGATGTCCCAAAATCAACCCAACTTCTTGACCATAAATTTTGATATTCCATAACACCTAAATTATGCATCAAGGCAGGAAGGGCAGATTCTCTTTGTTCATTATCGTATGACATCCAACTTAAATCAGAACCCTCTTCATGAGTTTGTAAATTTTCAGAATTAAAACCGCCTAACCTTCCTAAAACATACCAACTATCAAAAACTCCATCTAAGTAGTTTTTTTCTGCTTCAGTAGGTATTTCAAAGAATTTTATCCAAATCCAACAATTAAAAGGATCAACTTCCCTAAATGTAATATTCATTTTTACTGTTATTTTTTTTAAGATCTATGGTTATTATAAGTTGACAATTCAAAGTTTAAATTTTATAGCTACAACTAAATTAATAATGCTTGATTTAAAAAACATTACTTATCAACCTCAAACAGGAAATAAAAAAATAATAGATGGTATTAGTTTCAATCTTCATGAAAATGAAATTATATTAATTTGTGGTAATAGTGGTTCAGGCAAAACTACTCTATTGGAAATAATAAGCGGGCTTATTACTCCTCAGAAAGGAAAGATTACTTGGAAAAATAAAAATATTTCTGCTAGGCAAAGAAGATGGATAAGTGGAGTGGTATTCCAATTCCCAGAAAGATACTTTTTAGGAACAACTATTGGGAAAGAATTAAAAATTGGTTATAAATCATTGAGAGAAAAAAATATCAAGCAAGTTTTAAAAAAAGTAGGGCTATCAGATATAAATCTGACTCAACCTCCTGAGAAATTAAGTGGTGGTCAGCAGAGAAGATTAGCTGTAGCAGTTCAACTAATGAGAAATCCAACTATTCTTTTACTTGATGAACCAACCGCTGGACTTGATTGGTCAATGAAAAATGATGTTAAGAATTTAGTTCTCAATCTCAAAAATAAAAATACGATAATTATCGTTACTCATGAACCCTCATTATTTGAGGGGATACCGTCTAAAATATTACTTCTTGAACAAGGAAAGGTTAAGGAATTAACGAAAGCAAATTATGAGGGATAAAATTGTACGCGCTACTGCCGCTAATGGTGGAATAAGGTTAGTTGCTGTAATAACAACAGATGCAACTATGGAAGCAAAAGAGAGGCATGGATTGTCATATTTAACTACATCTATCCTGGGAAGAGCTTTCAGCGCCTCTCTTTTATTAGCAAGTTCGATGAAAGTAATGCATGGACGAGTTACTTTAAGAGTAAGATCTGATGGCCCTTTAAAAGGATTACTAGTGGATGCGGGCAGAGATGGGAAAGTTAGAGGTTATGTAGGAAATCCTAATTTGGAATTAGATTTAGTCAAAACAAATTCCAATCAATATTCTTTTGATTTCACAAAAGCATTAGGGACAGGCTATTTAAATGTTATTCGGGATAATGGTTTTGGAGAACCTTTTACTAGCACTGTTGAGTTAGTTAATGGAAATATTGCAGAAGATTTAGCCTCTTATTTATATCATTCTGAGCAGACTCCCTCTGCTGTATTTATTGGGGAAAAGATTCAAAATAATAATATTATTTCTAGCGGAGGATTGTTAGCGCAAGTTTTGCCAAAAAAAGAAACTGATCCCTTATTAGTTTCGCTGCTTGAAGAAAGATGTAAAGAAATTAATTCTTTTAGTGAAGACTTATTTAAATCAAAAGATAATCTTCTTTCATTAATAAAAAGTATATTTCCAGATATTGACGATAAATCAATTTCCGAGAAAGCTCGAACTCAAGAAGTTAAGTTTGAATGTAGGTGCTCTAGACAAAGAAGTTTAAATGCGATGAAAATGCTTGATAAAAACGAATTGGAAGATATTTTAAACAAAGAAGGAAAAGCCGAATTAGTTTGCGAATTTTGCAAGAATAAATATCTAATAAATTCTGAAGAGATTAAAGAGATGATAAAAAATTAATTTAGAGGAAAATTACTCCTATCCACAAAATTATCATTGCTGGTAAACTTTGAATTTTTTGAATTGATAGAGAGTTATTAGATATTTCCTGAATAAATGAGTTAGTTTCAAATAAACCTCCAAATATTAACCCAATTGAAAGAAATGTCACACTCCATCCTAAAGAACTAATAAACTTTTTACCCGATTTAATTTGAATATAAGTAAGGATTAATGTTGAAATAGACAGCAGAAGTCTGTTGTAAGGATCAGGACTTATTAAAAGTAGTATCAAAAATAATAATCCAGCCGATAGTTTAATTGAAATATTATCAAAAGATGGAGGGGTTATTTTTGGAAGGCTATATTCGTTTGATTTGTTACCATTATTCAAATTTTTTATTTTTGATAAAAGAGGGAAATCATTGTTAATAAGTTTATTAATTTGTTTCTCTTTCTTAGACGCATTTTGAGCTTCGAAACTAACATTACCTGATTGCCTTGCTTTCAAACTACCCATTAACAATTGATCAAAAGAAGATTCTATTTTTGCCTTAAGTAGTACATCTTCACCAGCCTCTTCAACTTTTAGATCTCTTGCTTTTTGTATATCCTCAAAATCGGCACCTTCATCAATACCTAATATTTCATAGGGAGTTTTATCCGGATTGTTTTTGCTTTTATTAGAATCCAATTGTTTCTTTACAATATTTATAGATTAACCAATTTTATTATCCATTAGGACTTTATAAAACAATTGGTTCTACTCCACTAACAACAGGTGCTACTTTTTTTAAATCTAAACACTCATTGTCTTCAATAAATTGATTAAGATTCCACTGATTTTTAAAAAGAATCACAGGCCTATTCCAGCAATCTTTAACTACTTTACAATTAAAGATCCTTCCTATTTCATCAATAGCTGACCATCCATCTGAAACCCATCGAGCCAATTGGTATGGCATGGATTCCAGATTGGCGTCTACACCGTATTCATTTTTTAATCTATGAATAACGACTTCCAACTGTAATTGTCCAACAGCTGCAAGGATAGGATCTCTTTTGCTCTCATCAAAGTCATAAAGTATTTGAACAGCACCTTCTTCACGAAGTTCGTTTACTCCCTTCCTAAAGTTTTTAAATGCTGAAGGATTTGGATTTCTTAGCCAACTAAATATTTCAGGACTAAAGGAGGGTATACCCTCATATTCAAGATGAGTACCTGTATATAAAGTATCTCCGATAGAAAACATTCCAGGGTTATTAAGTCCAATTACATCACCAGGATAGGCATCATCAACTACTTCTCTTTCTTGACCAAATATTTTTTGAGGTCGAGATAATCTAATAGTTCTTCCTGTTCTAGAGTGTTTGACTGACATATCCTTTTCAAACTTTCCACTACAAACTCTTATAAAAGCAACTCTATCTCTATGCTTTGGATCCATATTTGCCTGTAACTTAAATACGAAACCGCTAAATTCATCGCTTGCAGGCTCGATATCTCCTTTATTACTATTTCTTGAAGTTGGTTTTTGAGCCATTTTTAAAAAGCTATCTAAAAAGGGTCTTACCCCAAAATTTGTCATCGCCGAGCCAAAGAAAACAGGAGTAAGTGAACCATTAAAAATTTCTTCTTTTTCTAATTTCGAACCTGCCTCATCAAGGACCTCGAGCTCTTCAAGAGAGATATCAAGTAATTCTTTCTCTACATATTTTGACAGTTCTTTATCATCTAAACTCATTCTTTTCTCATTTGACTGTTTCCCTCTAACAGCTTTATCAAATAAAATAACCTCTCTTGTAAATCTATCAATAACTCCTCTAAATTCCTCACCTATACCAATCGGCCAATTAACTGGCAAAGTATTTAAACCAAGCTCTGATTCAATTTCATCAAGTAAAGAAAAAGGTTCTCTGCCTGGTCTATCCATCTTGTTAATAAAAGTAAAAATAGGTATTTTTCTCATTCTGCATACCTCAAATAATTTTCTTGTTTGAGGTTCTAATCCTTTAGCGGCATCTTCAAGCATTACTGCATTATCTGCGGCAGCTAAAGTTCTATATGTATCTTCAGAAAAATCTTTGTGTCCAGGAGTATCCAAAAGATTTATGACTGATCTTTCATATTCAAACTGCAAAACAGTTGAAGTAATTGAAATACCTCTTTGTTTTTCAAGTTCCATCCAATCAGAAGTTGCTTTCCTTTGATTACCTCTTGCTTTTACTGCCCCTGCTTGCTGTATAGCGCCTCCATACAAAAGAAGTTTTTCAGTGAGAGTTGTTTTACCAGCATCAGGATGTGAAATAATCGCAAAGTTCCTTCTTTTATTTACCGCCTCTAAGATATTTTTATTATTAAAGTTTTTAGTACTTAAACTCATTAAATTCTATTTTAACAATTCCACTAAGTCTAAACCTTACCATAAATGACTAAATATTGATCACCTTCTTCGAACACTTCTAAAGAGGATAATTTATTCTCAAAAATAAAATCTTTTAATTCTTTTGAGGTGTAAGAAGCCTTTAATGATGCGTAATAATCATTAGTCAAAATTTCATTATATTTCTCCCCACATTTTTCTTTTAAATCTATGGCTGATTTTTTATCAAACGGTCTTTTCAGATCTTTATGAAAATTTATAGTCAAATCACTTGATAATCTCTTTATGCAATTAAAAAAATCATCCAGATAAGTAATATGGTGAATTAAACTATTACTTACTAATAAACTTATATTTTTTTCGAAAGAAATATCACTTGATTTAAGGCTTTTTATATCCGCACAAATGTAACTCAAATTTTTTAATCGGCTCCTACATAAGGAATTCTTTTTATTTAACTCAGCTTTTCGAATCATCTCTTTGGAGCCATCAATACCAATAACATTGGCATTAGGCCATTTGGTTGCTAACTTTTCAGAAATATTGCCAGGTCCGCATCCTAAATCAACAATCAATTCTTTTTCACTCAAATGAATATTATTTTTAATCAAGTAATGATTTATTTGACTAATAAAATTATTCTCTCCCTCTGAAAAGTCAGCTTTAGCATAAGAATCAACTTGGTCTTCTCTTTCCATTAATTCAGGTTCAACAGTTCTTTCCATAAACTTCCGTGAACAAAGATTTCATAATAAACATATTTTTACACAAACCGTTAAATAGTGGTAAGAATAGTTGCAGACGCCACAGGTAGAGTTATTCTTCCTTTACGGGTAAATTTACATACTTTTTTTTATCGTGACAATTGCACCAAATAAAGCTTCCTCCGAGAGCAATTCTAATAATCTTAGAAAAGATGACTTCCCAAAAACAGCTCCTGCTGCTTATCCTGTCTTCTTTAGGTCATATAGTAGAAAGACAGTTTCCGGGAAAAGAGAGAATTGGAGTGAAGTTGGAGAAAGAAATTTATCTGGATTAAAAGAATTAGGAAAACTTTCTGATCAAGAATTGATGTTAATGAGAGAAATGCAGAGCAACCAAAAGGCTCAACCATCTGGAAGATGGTTATGGATCGGAGGGACTCCATGGATTAATAAAAACCAGAATTTTTCAGGAGCGTATAATTGTACATCGACAAATTTAATTGATTGGGAAGCTTTTGCCTTAATGATGGATTTAGCAATGATGGGTTGCGGCACAGGAGCAATAATAGAGCCCCATTTTATAAATAAGCTTCCAACAGTAAAAAATAAATTAACTATTAAAACAGTAAGCGAAGTAGGAATAACTCCTAAAGACCAAAGGAACGAAAAATCTTCTTTAGAAATTAAAGGCAACGATATTTTTATAAAAGTTGGGGACAGCAGAAGAGGCTGGGTAGATAGTTATAAATATCTTCTTGAAGCATCAAGCAATGAAAGTCTTAAGAAAGAAGTTAATGTTTATATTGACTTAGAAGATATTAGGCCAGCAGGAGAATCATTAAAAGGTTTTGGAGGCATGGCGAATCCTATTAAATTAAAGGATCTGTATGCTCGAGTTGCATCTCTTTTAGGAAAAGCAATTGGTAGAAAGCTAAATACAGTTGAGTGTTGCTTACTAATCGACGAGGCAGCCGTAACAATAGTTGCAGGCAATATAAGAAGAAGCGCTGGTATGAGGCAGTTTGCATCTGATGACAAAGAAGCAGCATCAGCTAAAGAGAATCTATGGAGTCAAGACGAAGACGGTAATTGGAGGATCGATCCCGAGAAGGACGCTCTTAGAATGGCAAATCATACAAGGGTTTATCATACAAAGCCCTCTTATCAAACAATTCTGGATGCTGTAACCAAGCAATTCCATTCAGGTGAAGGAGCAATTCAATTTGCACCAGAAGCAATAGCAAGATCAAATGCAGATATTTTGAACGAAGAAGATCTCAAAAACGAATTCATAGAAATATATTCAGAACAAGGTAAAGAGGAAGCAAGAAACTGGATTAATCTTAATTACGGACCTTTCTCTGAAGAAGAACTAGATCATAGAATGAGTAGATATGGACTTAATCCTTGCGGAGAAATATTAGGCAACGATTTTCATTGCAACTTGGCCGAAGTTCACCTAAATCAGATTGATCCTGAAAATATTGAAGAACAAAAAAAAGCTTTTAAAGCTGCAGCACTTTCAGTGGCATGTTTGTTAAATCATGAATTTGAAGTTGAAAGATATAGAAAAAGCAGGGAGTATGATCCTATTGTGGGTGTTAGTTTTACAGGATTATTTGATTTCTATGTACATGCCTTTGGGACCCCTTGGTTAAAATGGTGGGAGGCTGGGAGACCTGATAACGAAGAAGGAAAAGAATTTAAAAAGCAAGAAGCTAAATTCTTAGATTCATGGAGAAAAACTGTAAAAGAAACTGTTTGGGAATACTGCGAC
>QCVU01000014.1 GCA_003210275.1 Prochlorococcus sp. AG-686-M10 | reverse complement strand
TGCAATATCTTTTTAATTCTATAGATCTAGACTCATTAAAAAATATAGATAGTGCAGAAAATATTAGCGTTGCCTAATAGTTCTTAATTATGAAATGTTTGTATGAAAAATTATGGGTTCCTTTCTTTGGTGGAATATTATCAAAGTTTGTTTTCTTAATTGAAGGTAAACAAACAAAAAGTAGAAAAAACAAAAAAATTAAACTTTAACTGATAACTTTGAATACTTTTTATACGTATTTATTCATTTATATATTGAAAGCAACAAAACATATTCCTTAAATTAAATAATTTATGCATGGTTAAAGTATCTAAACAAATAGTATCTTACTATTTAAAATTTTATGAATAAAAATCCTTTTTTGAAACCATATACTGTTCATTATAGAGACTTTCAAAATCTTAGATTAGAAAATTGTTTTTATGCATTAGATGCTTATGAAGCAAGAACATTAGCTATGGAGTTTAATAAATATATCAATGCACATCCTAATAGTATTGATTTAATAAGATGCGAAAAGTAATATCTAACTAATATATTTTTGAAAACTTTAATTCTATACACTTAAAAATTTATCAATAACTGTTTGGCTTAATTCACTTGTATGGCCACTTGCAACAATCCCTCCTCTTTGCATTGCATAGTATCTACTTGCCTTCCTAACAAAGTGCAAGTGTTGTTCAACTAATAATACTCCGATACCAGTTTCTTTAATTATGAGGTTTATAGCGTTTTCAATATCTATTACTATATTTGGTTGAATTCCTTCGGTAGGTTCGTCTAATAACAATAGTTTTGGTTTACCTAATAGTGCTCTCGCAATTGCAAGTTGTTGTTGTTGCCCCCCACTTAGATCGCCTCCTTTTCTTGATAGAAAGTCTTTTAAAATAGGAAATAAATCATAGATACTTGAATCAATATTTTTATTTTTAGATAATCCTCCAGGCAGCGATTCCATTCCCAACATTAAGTTTTCTTCAACAGTCAGATAAGATAATATTTCTCTTCCTTGAGGAACATATGCCATTCCTTTTCTAGCTCTTTGGTGTGGGGCCTTTCTATTTATATTATCTCCAATAAAGTTTATTTCTCCTTTCTTTGCCTTTAATAACCCTATTAATGATTTTAATAAAGTAGTTTTCCCCACTCCATTTCTACCTATTAAACAGATCATTTCTCCAGATTTAAGGTTTAAATCTACATCTCTGAGGATATGACTTTCTCCATAATATGTATTTAATGACTTTACTTCTAGTAGATTTTTCATATTTGTTCCTCCGGTCTTCCTAAATAAACATCAATTACCCTTTTATCATTTTGAATAGTATCCATTGTACCTTCACATAATAATGTTCCTTGATTTAGTACTGAAACATTACTATCAAGTTTTCTTATGAATTCCATGTCGTGATCTATAACAACCACAGTATTTTCTCCAGATAGTGATTTTAATAAATCTGCTGTCAAATCAGTTTCCTCATCTGTAAGACCTGCAACAGGTTCATCAACGAGCATTAAATCAGGTTTTTGACCTAGTAACATTGCTATTTCTAACCATTGTTTTTGACCATGTGATAAAGCACCAGCTTTTGAATTGATTTTTTTAGATAAGTTTATAACATTTATTAAATGTTCAATTTCTTCTAATTGATCATTTTTGATTTTTTTATTAATTAGATTTAAAGGACTTTTAGGAGTGCTTACTGATATTTCAAGATTTTCTTTAACAGTTAGATTTTCAAATACTCTTGGGCTTTGAAATTTTCTTCCTACACCTAAACGTGCAATTTTATGTTCTTTTCTTCCTATTAATGATTTTCCTTTAAAAAAAACCTCACCTTTAGTAGGTTTTACTTTACCTGTTATTACATCCAGAAATGTTGTTTTACCTGCTCCATTTGGACCTATTACAGCTCTTAATTCTCCATTTTTTAAATTTAAGTTTAGATCATTTAATGCTAGAAACCCTTCAAAACTAACAGTTATGTTTTCTAAACTTAAAAGGGAATTAGTATTCTTATTCATTTTTTAATACCTCCGTTTCATTTTTAATTTCTAGGCTTGGGTATGTTTCGATTTTCCTTTTCAGACCAAGTCTTTGAAGCAGATTCCTTGGCCCCTCTCCTTGTACCCATCCTAAAACACCTTCTGGTAATGCTGTAACTACTAGAATAAATAATCCACCTTGAATAAACATCCAGCTTGCCGGTAAAGCTTCACTTACTAAACTTTTTGCATAATTTATAAAGACTGCTCCAAGTATTGCACCCAATAAAGTCCCTCTTCCTCCCACTGCAACCCAAATAACCATTTCTATTGAAAATGGTACTGTCATAAATTGAGGGGACACTATTCCTGATTGAACAGTATACAAAGCTCCAGATATTCCTGCTAAACCCCCGGCTATAGAAAATATTATTGTTTTAAATAAGACAGGATTGTATCCTGTGAATCTGACTCTTGGCTCGTCATCTCTGATTCCTATAAGGATATTCCCAAATCTTCCTTTTACTACCCATTTTGAAAAAAACCATGCTGCAATAACTAGTAAGGCTGTAAACCAAAAAAACATTCTTTGGATTGATTCTGAACCAACCATTTGTCCAAAAAGTTGAGTTACATCAGTTTTTAATCCGTTGGTACCATTAATAAGTTTTTGTTGTCCATTAAAAAAATTAAAGAATACTAAAAGAGCAGCTTGGGTAAGTATTGAAAAATACACACCTTTTATTCTGTTTCTAAAGACAAGGAATCCAAGTATTCCTGCAACTAATGCAGGTATAACCCAAATAGCAAATAAACTAAAGATTGGAGATCTAAATGGTTCCCAGAAGAAAGGTAAATTATCTACGCCGTAAAGTCCAAAGAATTCTGGAATATTATTTGGAAATTCAGAAGAGCTTGTTATCTGTAGATACATTGCTGCGCAGTAACCCCCAAGAGCAAAAAATATACCTTGTCCAAGACTCAATAAACCAGTAAATCCCCAAATTAGATCTACACCCAAAGCAACGATAGCTAATGATAAATATCTACCAAGAAGATTCAATCTGAAAACAGGAAGAATTGATGGGGCTGCGATAATAAAAGCAATAATGAACACCCAAATAATAAAAGTTGTTTTTTTGCTTAGTTTTAAACTTTTAAATTCCATTAACTCTCAACCATCCTTCCCTTCTGGGGGAATAGACCAGTAGGTTTGAATTGCAAGAATATTACTATTAATGCAAAAATCATAACTCTAGCCATACTCGTAGTTGCGAAGAAATTTATTGTATTAAATAGAGGTAGAGGCATATCAGGCCATATTGATAAAAGGCGACCAGCTCCAATTAAATCTGTCATTATTCCTATTCCAAAAGAGGCAAAAATTGTACCCAATAGGTTCCCTACACCTCCTAAAACTACAACCATAAAACATCCAACTATATAATTTCCTCCAACATTAGGTCCAACAGACCCCAATAGAGATACAGCAACTCCTGCTACACCTGCCAATCCAGAACCAATTCCAAAAGTAAGAACATCAACTTTTTCTGTTGAGATTCCAAGACAGTCACTCATTTCTCGATTTTGAGTTACTGCTCTTATCCTCATACCCCAAACACTTTGATTCAAAAATAAGGTTATTGCAATTACAGATATTAAAGTAATTATTATTATCATTAATCTTGTTTTTGGGAAAGCTGTTCCAAGAATTTCAACCTGACCCCTCATCCATGCGGGAGCAGTGACATCAACATTTCTTGCACTAGCTCGACTTAATTTGCTAACTGAAGATGAAATTAAATTACCCGAGAGAACTCCTGCTAAAGCTGCAAATATCCATGAACTAAATTTTACATATTTAAAGTTTATAGATTCTTTTACTTTTGATGAAAATACTGAGGGAAGAATTAAACCTATTAAGAGACTTATGACTACTCCTGTCCCATAAGCCAAAGGTACACTGCGGACGAACTGTTGAAGAATAAGGCTTACTCCCCATGTTGCAAGTAAAGTCTCTAATGGACTTCCGTATAACTTTCTAATTACAGTTTTTTCTAAAAGTATTCCTACTACTCCGCTGACAATAAATGCAAAAAAGATAGAAACTATAACGTACCCGTTGTAATAGGGTTTTAAAAGTGGGAGTTTGAAAATTAATTGAGTTACATATGTTGTGTAAGCACCAAGCATCATTAGTTCACCATGTGCCAGATTGATTACACCCATCAAACCAAATACAATAGCTAAGCCCAAAGCCGATACTAGTAAAACTGATCCGATCGCTACACCGTTGAACAAACTATCAAGAAGCAATTCCAATTTAATAAGAAGAAAATTTAAGTGGATATAAGAAGAGGAGGCATCAAGCCTCCTCGGTTCTTTAGAAGTAAGCTTTGAAATTAAAGCTTATATCTTTCTCCTTTAGATGGGTCTGTCCAATCACATGCATAACCTTTTGAACTAGGTTCAAATTGGTTCCATGCTTGTGGGAATACAACTCCATCAGTTTCTTCAAGAATCTCAAATCCACCTTCTGGCTTGATTAAACCAATTCTTACTGTTTGAGCAAGGTGATGGTTAGGCATAACTTCAACAGGTCCTTGAGGTGCATCAAATGTTTGACCTACAAGTGCTTCTCTAACAGCACTATTTTCAAAAGTTCCTGCATCTTCTACAGCTTGTTTCCATAGATAGACCATATTGTATGCAGATTCCTGTGGGTCAGCAACTACTCTGTCGCTGCCATATAGAGCTTTGAAATCAGCAGCAAATTTTTTGGATTCAGGTGTGTCAATTGACATCATGTAGTTCCAAGCACCATAGTGGCCTTCTAAAAACTCAGGTCCAATAGTACTGATTTCTTCCTCAGCAATTGAATAGTTCATTACATAGTATCCATTGCTTGGAGTGATTCCAGCATCCTGGATTTGCTTAAAGAACGCAACGTTTTGGTCACCATTTAACGTATTAATAATAACCCCACCACCTGATGGTGCTAACGCTTTTTTGATCTTTGAAATGATAGGAGCAACTTCAGTGTTTCCAAGTGGCAAATAATCTTCACCTACAACTTTCCCCCCGAGAGATTTAAGTTGTTCTTTAGTAATAGTATTCGAAGTTCTTGGAAATACATAGTCAGAACCAACTAAGAAAAATGGTTTTCCAGCGGCAGGAGACCTCTTATACATAAAATCAGTTGCTGGCTCTGATTGTTGGTTTGGTGAAGCGCCAGTGTAGAAGATGTTATTTGAACATTCCTGCGCTTCATATTGAATTGGGTAGTAAAGGAATGCGTCTTTTGATTCATAGACAGGAAGCATTGCCTTTCTACTAGCAGATGTCCAACCACCAAAGACAACAGGAACTCCATCTTGGTCGATTAACTTTTTGGACTTCTCAGCAAATGTTGGCCAGTCGGAAGCTCCATCTTCAACGATGTAATCGATTTTGTAGCTTTTACCGCCAACGGTTACACCGCCGGCTGCGTTGATTTCTTTAATAGCCATTTTTTCGGTGTCAACGAGAGTTGACTCAGATATAGCCATTGTTCCTGAAAGGGAATGTAAAATACCAACAGTTACAGTATCATCGAAACTTCCGGAAGTGTCTGAACCTCCTCCGCAAGAAGTAACGGTAACGGCAAGTGAGGCAGTAGCTAATCCTGCCAAAATACGCCTTGAAATTCTCATGAATTCGTTTAAATTAGGTAATTGACCCACGTTTGGGGATAAAGTTAAGTTATTAACGAGTGGGATTTAATATTGTAGCGTTGGTAACATTTTGTTGAATCCTGTACAATTCTAAAAATTTTTTTCTTTACTTTTAATATTTGGTATTTGAGCTTTTAAGTACTTTAAAACATCTTCAACGCCTTTACCTGAACTAAGGTTCGTGAAAAACCATGGTTTTCCATTTCTCATTAAATTAGTGTCTTTTTGCATAATATTTAAATTAGCGCCAACCATATTAGCTAAATCTATTTTATTAATTAATAAAAGATCTGATCTTGTAATCCCAGGACCACCTTTTCTTGGGATTTTATCTCCAGCAGATACATCAATCACGTAAATAGATAAATCTACTAGTTCTGGGCTAAAACTTGAAGCTAGGTTATCTCCACCACTTTCTACAAAAATAAAATCCAACGGATCATATTTGTTTTCAAGATCTATTACTGCATTTTTATTCAGAGAACAGTCTTCTCTGATTGCAGTGTGAGGACAACCACCTGTTTCTACTCCTACAATTCGTCCTTTTTCTAAAACCTCTTTCTTTATAAGAAAATTCGCATCCTCTTTTGTATAAATATCGTTAGTGACTACCGCTATTTGATAATTCTTTTTTAGACCTAAGCATAAAGTTTCAACTAATGCAGTTTTCCCTGAACCTACCGGTCCCGCAACTCCTACTCTTAATTTGCTACTCATAATTTAACTTCGAAAAAGTTTTGTGTATAGATCATTATGGTTTTGTTGAGCCATAGATAAGCTTATATTTCCAACATAAAGATCATTGATATTACTGTCTACAATTTCTTGTGAAACATCTGAAATTAAATCCAATAACTCAAGTTGAATAGATTGTGCTTTTATTGAGCCCATTGGTATAAGTCTTATCGCAGCACTAAGTTGATTCGCTGACCATGCATATATATAATTTTCGATCATTTCTATTTTATTTATTTGGAAAGAGAAGCAAGCCCAACTCCATGCTAAGGACCAAGAGATACTTTTATTTTTTTTATATACATATTCATATCCAAATTCTTTTGTTAATTCAAAAAGTGATTTCGCCATTTGAGTCTGTTGATCTCTTATCTCACAAGAATCTCTGGAAGATAAAAGCCATTTATCTAAACTCAATAATCTTCGTTTGTTATCTTTTGAATTATTAGTGCCTTTTAATTCAACAAAAATATCAAAAAATTCTATTAGGCATTTCGCTTCAATTCTAATTTGCCCAATTTTTAATTCATTTTTAATTAATTCTTTTATATTGTCAGACTCTTCTAAATTTTTAATTGATAAATAACTTTCCAATCCTTCCGAATAACAAAAACCTCCAACAGGTAAACTTGGGCTAATTAATAAATACTTAATTAAGTGATTTTTTTTCATGATGAAAAGCACCTATTTCTGGAGAAAAACTTTTTTTAACTTTTATTAAACTCACTTCAAAGTTCTTAAGCAATTCTTCAATTATATAATCACTTTTTGTTAATAGGATATTTTCATGAATCTCAATTTCAACATGTCTATTCCCGAGATGATAGGCAACTTTGGTGAGTTCAAAATTTGTTTTACTGGTTATTTCTATTAAATTTTCCTTTTGTGCAATAATTTTTATAAAGAGACCTTTTTGATTAGTTAAAAGGGTATCACCGTCACTTAATTTTCCCTCTCTTGGTAATTGTAAATGTAATTCTTGATTACAATCCGATTTTCTTTTTCCTCGGAGGATTCTTCTTTGATCAGAACTTAATGTAAGTTTTATAAAATTACCCTCATATGGATTTCTCTTGATCCAATCGGTTACAACAATTTCGTTTTTAATACTCATAACAAAATATCTTTAGTAACTTAAATAGAGTAATAAAGAGAACAATATGGATAAATCTTCTTGGGAAGGTAATTGTTTCTTGAATTTTTATAATAATAAATCAAGTTCTGGAAAAGATGATAAAACAATCTTTAAATCTAAATTTACATCTCCCTATAAATTATTAAAGTCTAGTTATGACGAAGAGGGTCGTTGTATTTTGCCAATATTGCATACCGCTGGAGGTTTGGTTGGTGGAGATTTACTTCAATTTGAAGCTAATATTGGAATTAATTCGAAAGTTTTATTAACCACCTCTTCAGCTCAGAAAGTATATGGATCAGTTGGTAGATCAAAAATTAATCCTAAAGGGACTTTCTCCTTGCAAAAAACAAAAATAAATATTCTTGATTATTCTCATTTAGAATATCTTCCACAAGAAACAATTATTTTTGCAAACGGTTTATATTCTCAGGAATTTAAAATAAAAATTTCAGATAGCTCTAGTTTTTTATTTACTGATTTAATAAGACTTGGAAGATCTTCTGCAGGCGAAGATATTGAAAACGGTGTTTTTAGATCAAAATTAGAAATTATTAGGAATTGTGATTTATATGATGATTGGGAATTCGTAGATCAAATTGAATTAACTAAATTTAGTTTTGAAGCTAAAAGTGGGATGGATTTTATGCCTGTTTTTGGTTCTTTAATTTGGATATGTGAAAAAGATTTTCCTAAACCAAAAATTAATGAATTAAAAAAGAATATAAAATTGATTTTTAATGATTTTAATAATTATTTGTCTTTAGGAACCTTAGAAAATGGAATATCAATAAGATTTTTGGGTACGTCATCACAAGAGGCAAGAAAATGTTTTTTCTGTATTTGGAAACAAATAAGGTCTGTTTGTGGCTTTTGTAAGCCAAAATATCAAGGTGTATGGCCTTTACAAGATTCTATTAATTATTGATAGTGTTCATAGTGAACTTTTTTCAATAAATTTTTGAGTAATTTTTAATTATGCATCTTTCACCTCAAGAAAAAGATAAGCTTTTGATTTTTTCAGCTGCACAATTAGCTGAAAGAAGACTTAATAGGGGTCTTAAACTTAATTATCCAGAGACAGTTGCTTTCTTAAGTTTTCAAGTTTTAGAGGGAGCTAGAGATGGCAAAAGTGTTAGTCAATTAATGTCTGAAGGTACAACTTGGCTGAATAAAAAACAAGTAATGGATGGAATTTCTGAAATGGTCGAAGAAGTTCAAGTAGAGGCTGTCTTTCCAGATGGTACTAAATTGGTGACTATTCACAATCCTATTAATTAACTATGGACTATTTAATACCCGGGGAAATAATAACTGAAGATGGTTATATTGAATTAAATTTGGGTAAAGAGGAAAAAACCATAACTGTTTCTAATTCTGGTGATAGACCTATTCAAGTTGGATCTCATTATCATTTTTTTGAAACAAATAAAGCTTTGATTTTCACAAGAGAAAATGCACTTGGTATGCGTCTAGATATTCCTGCAGGAACTGCTATAAGATTTGAACCTGGAGATACTACAGAAGTTAAACTGGTATCTTATTCAGGAAATAGAAATGCCTTTGGTTTTAATGCTTTAATTAATGGTTCTTTAGATTCTTAAATAATATGTCTTATAAAATTAATAGAAAAACTTATGCTCAAACATATGGACCTACAAAGGGAGATAGAATAAGACTTGCAGATACAGCATTAATAATTGAAGTAGAAAAGGATTTTACAACCTATGGAGATGAAGTTAAATTTGGAGGAGGTAAGGTTATTAGAGATGGAATGGGGCAGTCTCAAGTAACCCGAGATGATGGAGCTGTTGATACAGTCATAACAAATGCCTTGATAGTTGATTGGTGGGGAATCGTCAAAGCTGATGTAGGACTAAAAGATGGAAAAATTTATGAAATTGGTAAGGCTGGAAATCCAGATATACAAGATAATATAAATATTATTATTGGCTGTTCAACTGAAGTAATAGCTGGTGAAGGACATATTCTTACTGCAGGTTCTATAGATACACATATACATTTTATTTGTCCTCAACAAATAGAAACAGCATTAGCCTCTGGCGTAACAACTATGTTAGGAGGAGGAACAGGTCCAGCTACAGGAACAAATGCTACTACCTGTACTCCAGGCGCTTTTCACATTTCTCGTATGCTTCAATCTGCCGAAGCATTTCCTATTAATTTAGGTTTTTTTGGTAAGGGAAATTCTTCTAATGAGACAAATCTTTTTGAACAAGTAAATGCTGGTGCATGTGGTTTAAAATTACACGAAGACTGGGGTACAACTCCGTCAACGATAAATACATGTCTTAACGTTGCTGACGCTCTAGATGTTCAAGTATGTATTCATACAGATACTTTGAATGAAGCAGGATTTGTTGAAGATACTATTGCTGCCATTGCAGGAAGAACTATACATACTTTTCATACCGAAGGAGCAGGAGGTGGCCACGCTCCAGATATTATTAAAATTTGCGGAGAAAATAATGTCTTACCAAGTAGTACTAATCCAACTAGGCCTTTCACCAAAAATACTCTAGAAGAACATCTTGACATGTTAATGGTCTGTCATCATTTAGATTCTAAAATTCCAGAAGATATTGCATTTGCAGAGTCAAGAATTAGGAGGGAGACAATAGCTGCGGAAGATATTTTGCATGATATTGGAGCTTTTTCAATTATTGCAAGTGATTCACAAGCTATGGGAAGAGTTGGAGAAGTAATAACAAGAACTTTCCAAACCGCACATAAAATGAAAGTTCAAAGAGGTCATTTACCTGAAGACTCTGATAAAAATGATAATTATAGAGTTAAAAGATATATCTCTAAAGTCACTATTAATCCAGCTATTGCTCATGGAATCAATAGATTTGTTGGTTCCGTAGAAAAAGGTAAAATAGCTGATTTAGTTTTGTGGAAACCGTCCTTTTTTGGTGTTAAACCAGAATTAGTTGTCAAAGGGGGTTCTATAGTTTGGTCTCAGATGGGTGATGCAAATGCTTCAATTCCAACCCCAGGACCTGTTCATGGTAGGCCTATGTTTGCTAATTATGGACAATCGCTTTTAAAAAGTTCGTTCACTTTTTTGAGTAAAAATGCTATTGATCTTGATATTCCTAACAAACTTTCTTTACAGAAAAAATGTTTAGCTGTAGAAAACACAAGATCCATTAATAAGTTAGATTTGAAATTGAATAGTAAATTACCAAATATTTCAGTTGATCCACAAACTTATGAAGTATTCGCTGATGGAGTATTACTCTCTTGTGAACCTCTTGAGGAAGTCCCAATGGCTCAAAAATATTTTTTACTTTAGTAGTTATTAATTAATTCTTTTGTGGTTGAATTTATCTCTTTAGATCCTGCATTAGCTAAATCTTCTTGAAGTTTATTCTCGCATGAAAGGACTCTTGACCAACTGGGTAGTTGTTGAGTTGTTGGATTTGCTAAGTAACCTTGAGTAGCAGGTCTTAATAATTTTGCAAATTTTTGAACAGACAATTCTTCTTCATGCCTGTCATAGGGAAGATTGTTAACTGCAGAATCTAATCCAAATTGTTTAACTCTATCTTCTCCTACTCTTTTATAAAGAACTTCAAGCGTTGATAATTGGGTGCTTGTTAAAGTCTGAGCTTGATGTTCCATAAGTCCTCTTAAAACACTAGAAAGAATTTCTGTGCACATTTTTTGAAGACCTTCTTTAGATGATGAACCTATATTTTTATGTTTATGATCAAATAACCCAAGGTCTACTTGAGCTATTTTGGATGTTCTGACATTCCTATAAACCTCTGAGAGAAGACCAATCTCTAATCCCCAATCACATGGAATTCTTAAATTCACAGCTAAATCTTTTGTAAATGCAAATTCACCAGCTAGAGGATATCTAAATGATTGCAAATACTGTAGGAAAGGACCATTGCCAACGAGCTGCTCCATACTTGCCAATAGAGGACCCACAAATAATCTAGTTGCTCTTCCTTGTAATTGATTAGTTTCTAATGATAATCGACTATAGAAGGCTTTTACATATGAAATTCCATATGATTCATCTAATAAAGGAAGAATCATTCTTGATGGATATAATGGGCTGAATGTTTTTATGTCGGCATCAAATAAAGCAACAACATCAGACTTTCTTGTAGCAACACCTATTCCTTGCCACACTGCCCATCCTTTTCCTGGTGTTCCAAGTAATTCTAGTCCATTTTTTTCTTGATTTCTTAATAGCTCAATTACAGATGGAGAATTTGTCCATTGAATATGAACCGGGAATGGCATTGAATTAAAAAATTTCTTAGCAGAAATTACTTGATCCACAGTTTTTGCTGATAGAGCAATAACTAATTCATTTAATTCAGTAAGAGTTTTTAAAACTTCTTTAATATCTCTTAGCGCAGGTCGTTCAAATTCTTCATAAAGACAAGGAATTAATATTGCTGTGGGTCTTTTCTTAAGACTTCTATTTAATTCTTTAAGGAGATCCTTGGTTACACCATATTCATGTATTGTTGTGATTAAACCTTGTTGAAAGTCCATTTTCTATTTGTTGTGCAGAATAGTGTTAATGCTTCGATAATTTTTCAAAGTGACGCAAATTGATTCAGAGAAAAATTTAGATAGATTAAGACTTAGTAAATTGTTAGAATCAATTTACAAGGATCATACTACCGAAGAGCTTAACTTTATTTTTAATCAATTATTGCAGATTTTAGATAATTTCTCAGAGAAGTCTCGTTATGAAGAAATAAGTGAAGATAAAAAATGGGACGAATCTTATGCTGTTTTAATAACATACGCAGATGGGGTTTATAAAAAAGGAGAAGCTACACTTGTAACTCTTGGGGAATTACTTAGTAAATATTTTGGAAGTTTATCAAAAGTAGTACATATTCTTCCATTTTTAAAATCAACTAGTGATGGTGGTTTTGCTGTATCAAGTCATAAGTCTTTAGAAGAGAAATTTGGTAGTTGGGAAGATCTAAATAGTATTTCTAATAATCATTTTTTAATGGCTGATCTAGTTTTAAATCATGTTTCATCCTCACATCCATGGGTTCAGCAATTTATTAAATGTCAAGAACCAGGATTATCTAATGTCTTTTCTCCTTCTCAAGATCTTGACTGGAAAAATGTTATCAGACCAAGAAGTTCATCTCTTTTCTCCCAAATAAATACAGAAGATGGACAAAAACAAGTTTGGACAACTTTTGGACCAGATCAAGTTGATTTGAATTGGCTTAATCCCAAAATGACAGTCGAGTTTCTTAATTTGATTATTACTTATTTATCAAATGGCATTAAATGGTTAAGACTCGATGCCGTAGGTTTTATTTGGAAGGAATCTGGGACAACATGTTTACATTTACCAAAAGCACATTCAATAGTGAAAATCCTAAAGATATTACTGAATGATCTTTTAAAAGATGGTGTATTAATTACTGAAACTAATGTTCCACAGAAGGAAAATCTTTCTTATTTAATACCTGAAGATGAGGCTGATATGGCTTATAATTTCCCCTTGCCTCCTCTTCTTTTAGAAGCAATAATCACTTCAAGAGCAGATATTTTAAATTCATGGATTTGTGATTGGCCCGAGTTACCCGAAACAACCACATTATTTAATTTTACTGCTTCTCATGATGGTGTTGGCTTAAGGGCCTTAGAGGGGCTCATGAATGAACAAAGAATTAAAGATTTATTGATTAATTGTGAGAAAAGAGGTGGACTTGTAAGTCATAGAAGATTATCAAATGGTGTAGATAAACCATATGAATTAAATATAAGTTGGTGGAGCGCAATGGAAGATCCAGGTAGAGATTCAAATCGTTTTCAGTATGAGAGGTTTTTATTAACCCAATTATTCGTGATGTCTTTAAAAGGGGTTCCTGCTTTTTATCTACCCGCATTACTTGCTTCAGAAAATGATATAAAAAGTTTTTCAATGACAGGTCAAAGAAGAGATTTAAATAGAGAAAAATTTAAGTCAGAGAAACTAGCGGCTGTTTTTAAAAATCCTGAATCTAATGCTAATAAAAATCTTATATATCTCCGACATGCTATGGATGTTAGAGCAAAATTACCTCAATTCCATCCTCAGTCGCAAATGGAATGTTTATCTAAAGGTAGAGCAGATATTGTTGTAATTAAAAGGGGTATTGGTTTAAAAGCTGTTTTCATAATTCACAATATGACTGAAAATAAAATTAACTATAGGATTATTGATTACGAATTTAATAAGTTGATTAAAAATGATTTAAATATGCAGGATTATTTAACAACAAATAAATATAATTCTAATAATATTGAACTTGATCCCTTTCAAGTTATTTGGCTTGGTTTTTTGAATGATGATTGAAAATACTTCTTTATGGGTTGTTAGTGATGTTGATGGAACATTAATGGATCATTCTTATGATTTTACTCCAGCAAAAGAAACTATAAAATTACTTCAGGAATTATCAATCCCAGTAATACTATGCACCAGTAAAACTGCTGCTGAAGTTAAGGTTATTAGAAAGCAACTTAATTTAACTGATCCTTATATTGTTGAAAATGGTGCAGCCATATATGGTGAAACGTTAAAGAGGGTTAATGGTGAAATTATTCTCGGTGAAAAATACGAAATACTCGAAAATATTTTAAGTAGTATTTCTAATGAAATTAATTATGATTTAATACCACTTAATAATATTTCCGACCAAGAGGCAACAGAACTAACTGGATTAAAAGGACATTCTCTGGAATTAATGAGAGATAGACATTGGAGTATGCCATTTTTAAATCCTCCTGAAAATATGGAAGAAGACATTAATATTTCCTGTAAAAGATATAAGGTAGAAATTTTTAGAGGTAACAGGATGAGTCATATGTTATCAATTAATTCAAACAAAGGAAAAGCAATAAATGCACTCAGGAAATATTCAAATAATCCAAATATTAAAATTATTGGTCTTGGAGATTCCCCTAATGATTTACCCTTATTAATAAATTCAGATTATAAAATTGTTATTCCTAGCCCTAGTGGACCAAATTTGAAATTAATAGAAAAATTAAATGATTATAAATTTACTTTAGCGACTGAACCAAATGGTTATGGTTGGAAAAGTGAAATAAAAAAGTTAATAAATAATTTAGTCTTACGTTAACAATGAAAGATTTAAATATTAAATTCCCATTGGATGATTTTGAAAAATTAATTTCTCAAATTGGATGGAGCTCATTGGATGAATGGTTCATGTTTTGGAATCTTAAGAAAGAGATACTTTCAATTGATAATTTTTGGGAAAATAATGTAAAGGATGATTGGATTTGGGGATTAGCTTTACCCCTTTTATCACAAGCATATAAATTAAATAAAAAATCTCCTGAGCGGAAAATTATTGGATTATCAGCTCTACCTGGTACTGGGAAAACTACTTTAGGTAAATGGTTGGAGAGTATATCTTTAAAATTAAAATTTAAGTTATCTGTTATTTCTATTGATGATTTTTATCTACCCTCTGAAAAAATGGAAATTGCTATTAAGAATAATCCATGGAATGTATCTCGAGGTTTTCCTGGAAGCCACTCTATTGATTTAATGAAAGAGAAATTACTTAAATGGAAAACTGATGGAAAATTAAATGTACCTGTTTTTGATAAATCTTTAAGAAAAGGTTTAGGTGATAGAGCTTATTGGAGGGAGGAATCTCCTGATTTGCTTATAATTGAAGGATGGTTTTTAGGTGTTAAACCTTTAGCTATAGATTCTGAAAATTCTGTGCATATTCTACCTCCATTAAGTGCTTGCGAATCTTCTTACAGAGATAAAATACAAAATAATTTAGTTCATTATTTAGATGTTTGGAATATGATTGATAATCTGTGGCATTTAAAACCTTTGAAATTTGAATATATGAATCAATGGAAATCTAATCAAGAAAAATGTATGCAAGTTAAAAGTGGAAGTTCTCTTAAAGATGATTATTTAAGTAATTTTCTTCGAATGTTAAATGTTTCTATCCCGCATAAGAGCTTTGAAGATATTAACTCGGATGTTTTATTGATGATTAATCAAGAGAGAAAATTGATTAGAGTTGGATTAAATCAAAATTCCTCTAAATAATTTTTTATTTAGTTGTTTTTTATACATTTTAAATTTATTTACTTGGTGTTTAATTAAATATATTCTTGATAATATTTATATGATTGAGTTTTCTTATAAAAACGAAGGCTCCAGAATGGTAGTTTTGAGGTGTATTGGTCCTTCAAACTTTTTTTTAGAAAGAGTGTTGTTTCCTGCTGATATTCTTACTTTTTTTGCTCCTAACGATTCTAGAGTTGAAATTTGGGGTAATGAACTGTATGGTCCTAAACTAGAAGAAAGAATAAGAATCTCTTCAGAGAATGAAGAAGTAACTCTAGTTGCATAATTCTTTTAATTTTTAATTGTCTTCGAGTCAGAATTTTTTAGCGACCTAGATTCTTTTATTGATATTATAATAATATATTTGATTTATAATAATGACTCAGTTTGCATCCTTTGCTATAGGTGGATTTGTCCCTTCAGCCGCTATTGCGGGTGTTCTAGTATTGATTGGTCTTGGAGGATTTTTTTATCTTGGATTGAAAGGACCTACAGACTATTAACTATATAAAAAATTTAAATACTTATTTACGATGGACCTTACTGTAGTACTTTTTTTAATTAGTTTGCCTTTTGTATTACTAACGGTTTATTTTGGAACAAAAAACGATTTTTACGAAAGTAAAAATTACAAAGGAGATGGTTGTGCCCATGATGTTAAAAGGTAATATTATTTAGAAATCCCGTCATATATACAAGTCCATTTATTATCAAATTGCCAAACAGGTTTATAAATTTCTTTTGAAATTTTATTCCCAGCTTTCTCACATGTTTCGATATCTCTCATTGGAATAGTATGCAATGATGGACTTGTTATCCCACTTACCTCAGGTCTCCCCCCTGGTCCTTGTCGGTAGGTTCCAATAACTAACCAATAGTTAGCTTTAACAACATCAGAAAAAATAAAGAAACTTACGAGGAATAATATTTTAAAAACAAACTTTTTCATAATACTAACACCTTAGCTTTTCTTATAAGAATGTAAATTGTATTATTTTTAATTGATATTATTATTAAATAATATTTTAAATATAGATATTGGAATTTCTGAAATTTATTCTTTATGGAATTATTCAAGGTTTAACAGAATTTATTCCTATTAGTAGCACTGCTCATTTAAAAATTATATCTCTATTCTTTGGAATTAATGATCCTGGTTCTTCCCTATCTGCAATCATTCAAATTGGAAGTATTTTTGCAATATTCTGGTATTTTAGAGAAACTATTTTTAATTTCGAAAATACAAATTCTAGAAAACTAAGATATTCATTTTTGTCTAATAAATTATACAAATCTATCTTGATAGGTACAATTCCAATTGTTTTTTTTGGTGGAATTATAAAAATTTTTGTACCAGGATTTTCTGATTCTTTTTTACGTTCAAATCTTTCTATAGCAATAGCATCTATATTGATGTCGTTAATTATGCTTTTTGCAGATAACTCTAATAATAAATCTATTAATTTAAATAATCATAATTATAGAAATAGTTTATATATAGGTATTGCTCAAGCCTTTGCAATTTTTCCAGGAGTATCTCGCTCAGGATCTACTATTTCTATGGCTCTATTATCTGGATGGAATAGAAGAGATGCCGCTAAATATTCATTCCTTCTTGGTATTCCTGCAATTTTATTAGCAGCTTTTGTTGAGTTTTTAAGTGTAGTTAATAAAATTTCAACATTTCCATATTTTCCTCTTTTTGTTGGAATAATCACAACTTTCTTTTCTTCTTTAATGGCTATTGATTTTTTAATAAAGTATGTTTCTTCTCATGGACTAAAGATATTTATTTACTACAGATTGGTATTTGGAATTTTGATTCTTTTTAATTTATAGCATTTTAATTTATAGCATTTTAATTTAAAATAAAGCACTATCTATGTTAGTGTTTTTGAATATTGTTTTACGAATGATTTTTTTATCATATCAACTAGGAGAGGTTGAAGTTTCAAATCTTACTATTATTATATGTGCAATCTTTTCTTCATTTACCTTCATTGCTGTTGGAGTAAGTTCTTATAAGCTGTACAAATCTTTAATAAATAAAGATGATTCTGCATCTTAATCGGAACGGCGGGATTTGAACCCACGACCCCCACTACCCCAAAGTGGTGCGCTACCAAACTGCGCTACGCCCCGTATTAACACTATAATTACAAAAGTCTTTTAGTTGTTAATATCTATAGGTTTATTATTAGATCTCAATACACATTTATCTATGTCCCAATTGAAGTCATCCCAGATTTTTATTGGGAGTTTGTAATTACAGTTATTGAAACTTCCTAACTTTACTTTGGTGGGAGACGCGGAACAATATTGCCTACTACCTTCAACAGCTAAGTACTGCTGATGATATTCTTCAGCGTAATAATAAGTGTCAATTTTTTTAATCTCTGTTTCTATGAGTCCTAAATTATTTTTATAAAGTTCTTTTTGGTAAGCTTCTTTGCTCGAGTAAATTTTGTCTTTATTACTGTCATTCTTATAGTAAATTGTTGATCTATATTGAGTTCCCATATCATTACCTTGTCTATTTTTTTGGGTTGGATTATGACATTCCCAGAACATCTTTAATAAGTCACTAATATCTATTTCATTTACATTCCAAACAACCTTAACGACTTCTGCATGACCGGTAGTACCAGAGCAGACTTCATAGTATGTAGGGTTTTTCTTCTCTCCACCTGCATAACCTACGGAAGTTGTAATAACTCCTGGAAGTTTCCAAAAACCTTTTTCTGCACCCCAAAAACATCCACATCCAAATATTATTTCATCCTCTTGTGATTTTGGTTCTTCTTTTATATCAGTATTTAATATTCTGTGGAGGAAATTTGTTTCATTTGCAGAAACTGATTCATTACTTTTCATGAGCTTTTTAAGAAATTCAAACATCTTTAGTTAAATATAAAATTTAAAATATTTTTTCAACTTACTATTTTATTAGTAGCTATTTCTCTCTCCCATAGTTTTTTGTATAATCCATTTGTTGTTATTAAATCTTTATGTATCCCTTCCTGCACAATTTCACCTTTATCCATTACAAGTACCCTATCACAAGTTGCTGCCACGGATAATTGATGACTAATCATCAATATCGTTTTGCTTTTGTTTTCTCTCATTTCCTCAATAATTTTTGCAGCAGTTTTATTATCTACACTAGCCAATGCATCATCTAAAACTACTACAGAAGCATCAACTAAAAGTGCTCTTCCTAATGCTGTTCTTTGGCGTTGCCCACCACTAAGTGTAATACCTCTTTCACCTACGATTGTTTTGAAACCTTCGGGAAAACTATTAATATCATCTATCAACCCTGCGTTTACTGCACTTTTTTTAACTATATTTTTAGAAGCTTTGGGATCTCCAAATTTTAAATTTTCTGAAATTGTAGATGTAAATAAAAATGCTTCTTGAGGTACGATAGCAATGTGTTTTCTTAAATCTCTTAATTTAATATTCTTAATATCAATATTATCTAAAAATAATTGTCCATCAGGTACTTCAATAGTTCTACCTAATGATTTAGCTAATGTTGTTTTACCACATCCTACTGGACCTACTATGGCAATAAGTTCTCCGGGGTTAATTTTGAAATTTAATTTATTTAAAGAGTTAAATTTTGCACCCTCGTATTTTATTTTTAAATTTTTTGCCTCAATAAAACCTTTAACTTTTTTCTTTATGAATTTAGCTTTTTGGTTATCAATAATTTTTGGATTGTTTTTGAATATCTCTTCAACTCTATCTAGACTTACTTGTCCTAATTGAAAAGTATTTAATGTGAATCCTAATAGAGCTGTTGGAAATACAAGTCTTTCAACAAATAATATCAATGCAACTAGTCCACCAATTGTGATAAATCCATTTTCTAGTTGAGAGGTCCCTAAACCTAAAAGGATCAATAATGAAATTGAAGAAATACCCTGCAGTAGTGGGAATAATGTACTTGCTGTTCTTGCGAGCTTTATAGCTGAATTCCTATAAACTTTATTGTAATTATTGAATTCTTTCTTTTCAGCCTCTTCTTGCGCATAAATTTTTATAGCGCTTATACCTGATAAATCTTCTTGTATTAAATCACTTAGTTTGGAAAGTGATTCTTGCTGGATTTTTCTTTGACTTACCATTCTTCCTCCAAATAAGCTAACTATTACTAAAATCATTGGGAATATCATTAATGCAGCTACTGTCAATGTTTTATTAATTGATAGCATTGAAGGAATTGTTAGAGAATAAGCAAGTACGATATTACATAAACTTAAGACGGTAAAACCTAAGAGCCTTCTTATGTTTTCGACATCACTAGTAGCTCTACTAATAATATCTCCACTACCTTTTTTTTGTATCCAATCAGGGTCTTGTATTAGTAAATGGTCAAATAATTTTTGACGAAGGTTTACTTCAACTTTTCTTCCTATACCAAATACAATTTGCCTCGAAAATAATCTTATAAGTCCCATACAAGTTGCTAGAAACATTAGCAATAATGATTTTGAAATAACGAAACTGGAGGAAAATCCATCTTGCAATTGATCGATTATGTTTTTGACTTCTAAAGGAATTAGAACACTTAAGATATTAACTACTAGGAGAGCTATCCCACCATAAAAAAATTCTTTTTTGTATGGTTTTAGGTACTTAAATATGACCTTTAATTTAAGATTATTCATTTAAAAATTCCCATATGATTAAGATAATGTTTCATTTTCGAATATGTGAGCTAGTTTTATAAATGATTTCTTTTTTTATTATGAGCAATGAACAAACTCATCCTCTGCATGCAACTGATAAAAAGATTATAGACTCTCTTATATCTAAAGAGATACCTGAAGATTTTGACTTAATTAATTTAGCTAGATTAATTAATAGATACGATAATTTTCCTGGTGAAATTGAGATCAAAGCGGATATTGAAAAAACACTAAAATTTTGGAAAATAACAAAGGATAATCTTTTTTTAAAAACTAAGAAATTATGGACAAATAATTTTAGACCTTCAAATACGAATAAAGATTTAGTCGGTTCCGGTTTTGATACCTCTAATTGAGCCACGAACCATAAATCCACAAAAGATAAATGTCTATTACTAAAACAAATTCTGAAATCCTAAACCAATTACTATATGGGCAAGACCTTGATGCAGAGACATCATATACTTTGATGAAAAGATGGCTAAATGATGAGATAATGGAAGTTCAAACAGGTGCTTTTTTGAGTGCATTGAGAGCTAAAGGAGCTACAGGAATTGAATTATCTTCTATGGCAGATGTACTTTTGAATAATTGTAAATTGCCTGTCGAACGCCCTAATTTGTTTATGGTTGATACTTGCGGTACTGGAGGTGATGGGGCTAATACTTTTAATATTTCTACTGCTGTTGCATTTGTCGCATCATCATGTGGTGTAAATATTGCTAAACACGGAAATAAAAGTGCTAGTGGAAAAGTTGGCTCGGCAGATGTTTTGTTAAATCTTGGGATTAATTTAAATTCCACTTTAGAAAAGGTTATTTCTTCAGTAGATCAAATTGGGATAACCTTCTTATTTGCTCCTGTTTGGCATAAATCATTAATTAAATTAGCTCCTTTGAGAAAGGCTCTTGGCATAAGAACTGTTTTTAACCAACTTGGTCCATTAGTAAATCCTTTAAGACCTAATGCTCAAGTTTTAGGAGTTGCTTCTGATGAATTACTTAATCCTATGGCTTCTGCTTTGAGTAGAATGGAAATGGATAGAGCAATCGTTGTTCATGGCTATGGTGGTTTAGATGAGGCTTCATTAGAAGGAGATAATAAAATAATATTTGTAGATAAAGGTACGCTTAAACATTCAAAAATAAATATCTCTGACTTTAATTATCAAAACACTTCAAATAAAGATTTAATGGTATCAAATGATGAGTCTTATGAATACATATTAGAATCTGTTTTGAATGGTTCAGGTCAAAAGGCTCATATGGATGTAGTCGCTTTAAATACTGCATTAGTACTTTGGGTCGCAGGAATTGAAGATGATATTGAAAAGGGATTTAAAAAAGCATTGTTCTCTATGAGTAAAGCAGAACCTTGGGATAAATTTTTGCTTTTGAAAAACTACCTTGACTCATAAGAAATATTTATTTAATGAATCATCCTTTTAAGAAAAATGCAAAACTTGTTTTGAGTAATGGGATTACTTTCTCTGGTTATTCATTTGGTGCGAGGGGCTCAACTGTTGGTGAAATTGTATTTAATACTGGGATGACTGGTTATCAGGAAGTAATTACTGACCCAAGTTATTTTGGCCAGATCATTACATTTACTTATCCAGAGATTGGAAATACAGGAATCAATTTTGAAGATTCAGAATCAGATAATTCTGTCAAAGGTTTAATTGTGCGTAATTTTTCAAATAATAATAGTAATTGGAGATCTAATTTAAACTTTAAGCAGTGGCTTATAGAAAAAAACATTATTGGACTTTATGGAGTTGATACAAGAGCTCTTGTTAAAATTTTAAGATCTAATGGTTCTATGAATGGACTTATCACTACAGAAAAGAATGATCTTAATAGTTGTCTTGAAATTATTTCTAATACTCCTAACATGCAAGGTTTAAATTTAGCCAAAGAAGTTTCAACAAAGAAAAATTATATATCTAAAGAAACTACCATGACTGATTTTGATGTAAGAGAAAAATTACACATTAATATAAATAAATTCAAAATTGTTGCAATTGATTTTGGTATTAAAAAATCAATTCTCAATAGATTAGTTTCTCATGGATGTGAAATATTAGTTTTACCTTCTAATTCTACTTTTGAAGATGTTTTAAGTCATGATCCTGATGGAATATTCTTCTCAAATGGTCCAGGGGATCCTTCATCTATATTTGATGGAATTAATTTAGCTAAATTACTAATAGATTATGGAAAAATTCCTATGTTTGGTATTTGTCTTGGTCATCAAATATTTGGTTTAGCATTAGGAGGAAAAACATATAAATTACCTTTTGGACATCGTGGATTAAATCATCCTTGTGGCATGAAAAATAATATTGAAATAACAAGTCAGAATCATGGTTTTGCTATAGATCCCAATTCTTTATCAAATAAGTTAGTTGAA
Organism: Prochlorococcus sp. AG-686-M10; assembly: GCA_003210275.1. Classification (GTDB taxonomy): domain Bacteria; phylum Cyanobacteriota; class Cyanobacteriia; order PCC-6307; family Cyanobiaceae; genus Prochlorococcus_A. Next base: position 1,136 of record QCVU01000014.1, on the reverse strand, counting down.
ATAACTCACTTAAATCTTAATGATAAAACTGTAGCAGGATTGAAACTTATAAATAAGCCTATATTTAGTGTTCAATATCACCCAGAAGCAAGTCCCGGTCCACATGATTCAGATTATTTATTTGAAAAATTTGTTTCTCTAATGTTAGAGAGATGTTGACATATTGATTCTTTTTGATTTGATAATTACATTTAGTAAATTAATTTTTTTTGGAGGGATTGAATCATAGAAGATTTCCAAAAGTTAACTGTTTCTTTAAGAGGCAACATTGAAATAAAGGCAAATATTATTGTTTTTACTTTAAAAGGGCAATTAGACGCATTTTCTGAAAAACAATTTAAAACTTTTATTACTAATACCCTTAAAAAAGATCCTCTTTCATTTGTAATTGATTTAAGTAAAATAGATTTCCTTGATTCATCCGGTTTAGGTGCCCTTGTTCAAACTTCCAAGGAATGCAAAAAACTTAAACTAGGTTTTTCCGTAGTTGGTAATTCTAGAGTTGCTCAAACTATAAAACTAGTAAGATTAGCAGACTTTCTTAATTTGAAAGCTACTCTTCAAGAAGCACTCCTCTGTTTGCAGAATTGAATTATTGGATACAAAATCTTGCCCCTCATGGTTCTCCTGATGATATAGGTGTTATACAACTTGCTTGGCTAGGGGATTCTGTATGGGAGTTACATCAAAGATTACGCCACATTCATATCCCATTAAAATCAAGAGATCTCCATCTTTCAGTTGTTAATGAGGTAAAAGCTCAAGCTCAATCAAAGTCATTAGATGAAATAGAACATTTATTAAATTCATTTGAAATTAATTTAATAAGACGAGCTAGAAATAAAACAAAGAGATTTCCAAAATCTTCTGATCCTGTTGTTTATTCGAGGGCAACAGGTTTTGAAGCTTTAGTTGGTTGGTTATTTCTAAAAGACCCCAAAAGATTGTCTAAAATTTTTGAATACCTAGAGTGTAAATAAGCTATTAAATTTATGAAAAACTTTTCTAAAAATAATTATTCAAAAAAAAGTAATGATACAGAAAATAGAAGATCACAATCAAAAAAAAATTTCAAATCTAATAGTTTTCAAGAGGATAGATTTAACTCCAGTAAAAATAATACTTTTGAAAGAAAT
>QCVU01000013.1 GCA_003210275.1 Prochlorococcus sp. AG-686-M10 | reverse complement strand
ACATTTAGTAGATGTGGTACTCAATTTTGAAGGAGATAATATTGCCTCCCATAGATTGCTAAGAAGTATAAAAAATAGGTTCGGATCAACTTTTGAAATTGGCATTTTCGAAATGTTAGAAAATGGTTTAAAAGAAGTAATTAACCCTAGCTCAATATTCACAAATAAAGAAAATATATCCGGCGTCACAACCACTATCACTAATGAAGGATCGAGACCATTTGCAGTAGATATTCAGGCTTTAGTAAATAAAACTTTTTACAATAATCCAAGAAGAACAACAACTGGAATCAGCATCAACAGATTACATCAAATTTTAGCAGTTATTGAAAAACATGTTGGGATTAAATTATCAGAATATGACTGTTATATAGCCACAGGAGGTGGTTTTGAAATAAATGAGCCATCTTCAGATTTAGGAGTTGCGATATCAATCTTATCAAGCTTAAAAAATGTCCCACCCTTGATAAATTGTGCATTTATTGGCGAATTAGGTTTAAGCGGTCAGGTAAGGCAGGCAAGTAATCTTAGAGCCAAAATAGATGAGGCAATTAGGCTTGGTATTAAAAATATCTTAGTACCTAAAACTACTATTGAAATTAAAGATAGTTTTCAAAAAATTATAAATATTAAAGAGATATCGAATATCAATGAAGCTATGGATTATGCATTGAAAAAGTGAATCTATAAAAATCTAAAGATAAATATCAATTGAACTCCTTCCAGAAGTTTTTAACCAATTCTCAATATCTAAGTATCCACCAGGATAAAGTCTTACGGCCTTAGACCAAACTTGCGCAGCCTTGTCGAACCACATATCTCTTTGATCTAAATCACCATTCTGTTCTGCATACCTTCCCCTTTTTTCATAAATTAGGCCTATGTTCTTAAGACAAGATGGCTGCTTTGGATTTTCAACTAAGGCCTCTTGATAAGTTTCTATAGATCGATCTTCCTCTCCATTACTCATATAAATGATTGCCATGTTCTTTAAAGTTTCTCCTCTATCAATTTTATTTTCTTCTAATAACAAACTTTCATTATAATAATCGAGAGCTTCTGAATAATCACCATTATTTTGTGCAGCTAAACCATCTCTATAATAGATATAAGCTTTTTTTTCTTTATCAGGAATAGGCATTATCTTTACAAGAGATTCAGCAATTACTGTAAAAGCTTTATCGATGAAATTGTCTCTGTTTTGATTATTAGGCACTTTTTTTGTGTAATAAAATTAAATTAGTCAACAAACTATCAACTATTTAAAAAGTCTATAACATTTATTATTATAGTAATTAATAAAGACAAGCATTAATTTGCTTTCATCGCAAAAAATATGAATAGTATTCAATTAAATATTAAAGGTATGAAGTGTGGGGGTTGTGTTAACACAGTGGAAAATATTTTAAAAAATTCGGATGGTGTTGAAAATGTTTCTGTTAACTTACTTACTGAAAGTGCCTATTTTGAAATTAACAACACAGTTTCAAACATTGATCAGGTTTTAGAAAACCTCAAACAAAGCGGTTTTCCTTCAAATGTTTACATAAATGATTTTTCAAAAAAAGTAAATAAAGTTCAATTAGAAAAAAAAAAGAAATGGATTAATCAATGGAAAAAACTTAATTTTGCACTTTTACTTTTATTGTTTTCAGGATTAGGGCATTTAGCAGAAGGAGGTTATTTAAATTTACCAATATTAGGAAATTTATTCTTTCATGCTGTACTGGCTACATTAGCTTTATTCTTTCCTGGGAGAGAAATTGTAATCAAAGGATTCAAATCATTTTTAAGGAATCGACCAAATATGGATTCTTTAGTAGCTCTGGGAGTTACTAGTGCTTATACAACAAGTTTATTATCATTAATATTTCCTTCAACTGGTTTTCCCTGTTTTTTTAATGAGCCAGTAATGTTATTGGGGTTTATTCTTATTGGACGTTTTTTAGAAGAAAGAGCAAAGTATCAAACTGGTTCTTCAATTGGAGAATTATTAGATCTCCAACCAGAAATGGCAAACATTTATATAGAAACAAATACAGTCAAATCAGTCAGAGTACATTCTTTAAAAATAGGAGATGAAATTCAATTATTAGCTGGAGATCGTGTACCTGCTGACTGCATTGTTATTAATGGAAATTCATCTGTAGATGTTTCTCATATTACAGGTGAATCTAAACCTATAGATGTTCACTCAGGTGAAAATTTACTTAATGGCTCGTTAAATTTAAATTCCACTTTAAGATTAAAGGTTATCAAAGTTGGAGAGCAAACTTCTCTAGCAAAACTTGTTAATCTTATTGAATCAGTCCAATCTAAAAAACCTCCTATTCAGAGAATCACTGATCAAATTGCAGGGAAATTTACATACTTAGTACTTTTTATTGCAACTTCAAGCTTCTTTTTTTGGTGGAAAGGGGCAAAACAAATTTGGCCCGATTTATTAATAAATAATCATCATGGATTGATAACCACATCCAACCATACGTTACATAATTCATTGGGTAGTAATGCTGAAAATTTTTTAACTTTAGCCATTCAACTCTCAATTGCTGTTTTAGTAATAGCTTGTCCTTGCGCTTTAGGTCTTGCTACTCCTACTGTCATTACTGTTGCTTCAGGTAAAGCCGCAAAAAAAGGTGTTTTATTTAAAGGCGGAGACAAAATAGAAATGGCATCAAAAATTAATCATATTATTTTTGATAAAACTGGGACATTGACTAAAGGTAAACCTTTCATAATCGATTATTTAAATACTGCTGATAAATTATTTCTATTAAAAATAGCTGCAAGTTTAGAAAGTCAAAGCCGACATCCAATAGCTAGTGCCTTAATTAACGAAGCCAAAAAACAAAATCTTAGCTTGCTTAGAATCAAAAACATCAACACAGAATCTGGTAGGGGTATATCAGGAGAACTTGATTCAATTGATGGGGTAATCAATATTGGAAGTGTCGACTGGTTGAACAGAAAAGGAGTAATAATTGATAGTAAATCAAAAAAAATATTAGAAACTGAAGAATATAAATCCCATTCTGTTATTGGAGTATGTAAAAATAATGCATTACTTGGATTTATTTTATTAGGAGACTTATTAAGAGAAGATTCTATTAGTTCTGTTCAGAAATTAAGAGAGGATAATTATAATATTAAAATTTTAAGTGGAGATAGAAAGGAAACTGTAGTTGAGTTGGCCAAAAAATTAGATAGTCCAGAAGCTGAAATAAAATGGGGACTTCTTCCAGAAATGAAATTAAAAATAATTGAAAATTTAAAGAAAAATAATAAAGTTGCAATGATTGGAGATGGAATAAATGATGCTCCTGCTTTGGCAGCTTCAAATTTAGGAATAGCAGTTGGTTCAGGTACACAAATTGCGAAAGCAAATGCAGATGTTGTTTTAATGGGTGATCAGTTATCTGGATTACCTTATGCACTTAGTCTTGCAAAAAGAACAATAGGAAAAATTAAACAAAATTTATTATTGGCTTTTGGCTACAACTTGATTGCAATTCCGATAGCTGCAGGTATTCTATTTCCAAAATATGGCATTCTTCTTACACCATCAATCGCAGCATTATTAATGGCAACTAGTTCAATAACCGTTGTAATAAATGCTTTATCTCTAGAATAAATGAGGGGGAAATTCATTGTTATAGAAGGAATTGATGGTTGCGGTAAGACAACCCAAATTAATGAAATTTCTAGATGGATTCCAACTAGTGGTCTTTTGAGGGGAAATTCAAAATTAGTAAAAACTAGAGAACCTGGAGGAAGCTTATTAGGTAAAAAAATTAGAAATTTATTACTTGACAATAATAAAGATAATAAACCTTCTTCACTGGCTGAATTATTGCTTTATTCTGCCGATAGAGCAGAACATATCTCCAAAACTATATCGCCTGCTTTAGAAAACCAAGACTGGGTAATTAGCGATAGATTTTGTGACTCTACACTTGCTTATCAAGGTTATGGTAGAAATATAAATCTAGAGATTATAAAAAATATCGAATCTATTGTTTGTCAAGGAGAATACCCAGACCTGACTATTTTTTTAGAAATTTCAGCAGAAGAGAGTGTTTTACGAAGGGAAAAGTTTATTCCAGATAGGATAGAAGCTGAAGGAATAAAATTTCTAGAAAAAGTTAATAAAGGATTTAAGTTGATTGCCAAAGAAAAACGTTGGACAACCATATCTGCTGAACAAGATATTAATACTATTTCTAACGAAATAAAAAAAACCTTATTACAAAAGTTTTCTCAAGTAAATAATGATTGATCTTAAAACTGATAATCTTTTAATTAATAAAGAAGTTAATGAGAATCTAGAAAGCATACTTAATAGAAAAGCATTTTCCAACGGTTATATCTTCTATGGTCCGGAAGGTATAGGAAAAAAACAAACCTCTATTAAATTTATTAAAGAAATTTTCAATAAATATTCTTCTATTTCAAACATTGAAAAAAAAATCATAGATAATAACCACCCTGATTTTTTATTAATTGAGCCAACCTATTTTTTGAAAGGGAATCTTATAAATCGTTCCGAAGCTGAACCTTCAAAAAATAATAAAGGAATAATAAGAATAGAGCAAATTAGAAATTTAAAGACTTTTCTAGGACAAAAATCTATTGAATCAGAGCAAAAAATTGTATTAATTGATGATGCTCATCTTTTGAATGAAGCAGCATCTAATTGTCTTTTAAAAACACTTGAAGAGCCCGCCAACGGTATATTTATTCTTTTAACTTCTAGGTTAAACTTACTTTTAGATACTATTATCTCAAGATGTCAACTTATAAGATTCAAATCTTTTTCATACAAACATCTTGATATTTTCATAAGAAATAATTTAGATTCTTTAGACTTAGATGTTTATAAAGAATTAAATTTGCAAGATTTTATTAATACAGCAAATGGCTCTCCAGGCAAAATACTGAAAGATATAAAACTTTGGAAAGAATTACCAAATGAAATTAAAGAAAACTTGGACTTACCATTGAGTGATAACTTAGAAATACTAAAAATTACAAAAATAATATCTGAGAAATTAGACATTGATCAACAAATATTTTTGATAAATTTTATACAACAAAAATATTGGGCAAAAACTAAAAACAGCAAAATTGTCGAAAAACTAGAAAATTTGAAAATACATCTAAAAAGTTTTATACAACCTCGATTGGCTTGGGAGGTGACTTTATTAAAAATAGCCATTGAAGACTTATAAAGTTATTCAACCAACCTTTTAAGTAAGTTTTAATTTGTAGATTCTGCAAACTCTTGCATTCCATTATCAACCTGAGTTCCAGTAGGTAATTCTAGGCAGTATCCAGCTCCATAAACAGTTTTTATATATTTTGGCTTGCGAGGATCAGGTTCTAATTTTGTTCTTAAATGTCTAACATGGACTCTAATTGTCTCAATATCATCGTCAGGTTCATAACCCCATACTTCTTTTAATATCAGTGCTGGAGAAACTGTTTGACCGTGTCTTTGTAGCAAACAGTGAAGTAGCTCAAATTCTAAATGGGTAAGTCTTACGGCAGATTCGAACCAAATAGCTTCAAATCTTTCAGGGACAAGAGTAAGAGGTCCATAACTTAAGATTTCCTGTTGATTAGTTGAATTCAATTGTGCTCTATTAGTTCTTCTCAATAAAGCTTTGATACGAACGTATAATTCTTCTAAATCGAATGGTTTTGTGATGTAATCATCAGCACCTGAATTAAATCCAGTTACTTTATCTTTAAGTCCACCTAAAGCTGTAATCATTAATATAGGAATATTTGAAGTCCTTTCATCTCTTCTTAGTCTTTGGCACAATGTTAAACCATCAACACTAGGTAACATTAAATCCAGAAGAATTAAGTCAGGAGAATATTGAAGAGCTAAAGCCTGACCTTTAATTCCATCTTCAGCTTTTTGAACATCAAAACCAGAATGCTCAAGGTGTCCAGATACCAATTCACGCATATCACGATCATCTTCTATTAAAAGGATTGAAATTTTCATATCTAACGGATTATTAAACTAAAATTAAGATTCTGTATTACAATTCTCTCAACAATTTACATTTATTGCTGACTTAATTTTAAAACTTACATAAGTTATTATAATAAAAAAACGAATGGCATCAAAGGATTAGAAGGAAATATTAGCTTAAAAGAAAATATAAATTTTATAAATTCTTTCGATTTGCTTAATATTTACTTAATAATTCAATATAAATTCACAATTAGCAGCAGGGTAATTCTAATCAAAATATGACATATAAATATCTATGAAAGAATTAAATTAAGTCGATTATTGAACTTCTATGTTGAAATCTTTTGTTTTCATATAAAATTTTTTATCATAGAATAATTATGTAGAAGTAACATAATTCAAAATCTTTATTGAGTGCTAAAGGTTAACTTTTTGATAAAAACAAATTGAAAATTAATGAAAAAGAAATCTATTATTCATACCGATTTATCTAAAAAGCAGTTACAACATCTAAAAGAAATTTATATTCAAAAAAAAGTAGAATGCATGAGTCATAAAGAGTTGAAAGAATTTGTTTTAGAAATAATTAGCCATCAGATAAACAACACAATTGGAAAAGAGGAGGAAATTGAAGCATGGATGGAAATGTCTAAATTTTTTGGTGATCAATTTGAGACTTTAATTCTAGAAATCCAACAAAAATTTGTAAACAAGGAAAACTTTCAAAACTTTGAAGAAGATTCCAAAGAGCATAGATTAGAATTGCTTGAGAAAAATAACATCGAACAGAGTAAACAAGACATGTGGGATGATTAACTAATATTGATATTTAAATATTTCATTATTTCCTCGGAAATAAATATTATCTCAAAGGCCATCTAGGATACCGAACTTAAGTGCCAATCTCGACTCTAATTGATTCTATATTTCTATTAGTTTATTGATATTAGAAACTCCTCAAACACTAATTTCTCATCACTAAAGGCACAAATATGAGAAAGTTAGGGTTTGAGGAGTTTCTAATGCTATTAATCTTATGGAAAAATCTAAATTTACTGCAGTATTAATTACTAATAATAATTTTGTTAATAGTTTCTGATCTAGATAATCTATGAATAATTCATCTCTTTTACTCGATTTAATAAAATCATGATTGATTTAAAAAGAAATAGTAAAAAAGAACCTGTTAAAGCAACTGGATTAAGAACGAGAGCATCTTCTTCTTATTCTCCTAATCAAAAACAAGATTTTAAAATAAGTAGAGGTAGGTTTTCTAATTTTTTAACTTGCAAAAGATGCTTTTACCTAGATAGAGTTAAAGGATTAGATCCACCTGGAACGCCAGGATGGACTTTAAATGAGACAACAGATTTACTTTTAAAAAAAGAGTTTGATTATTGTCGGGAAAGGCAAATCCCCCACAGATTATTTATCGATAATAATCTAAGTCATTTAGTTCCTTTTGATCATCCACAAATAGATGACTGGAGAAATTCTCTGCATAAAGGGTTGATGCTTAGACATCAAGATACAAACATTATTTTGACAGGAGGGGTTGATGATATTTGGCAACATAAAGTTACTAAGCAATTAATAGTTGTTGATTACAAGTCTCAAGCAAAATATGGAAAAGTTGATAAACAAGATTATTTAGAGGATCCTTATCATGGTGGATATAAAATCCAAATGGATTTTTATGCATATCTTCTAAAAGGTATGGGATTTGATGTTCATAAAACATCATATTTTTTAGTCTGTAATGCAAAAAGAGATGATGAAGAATTTAATAAAAGAATGAATTTTAATGAATATTTAGTTCCTTATGACTGGAATGCTGATTGGATTGAAAGCAAAATAGATGAAATGATTTCTTTAATGAATAATCACGAGATACCAGAACCTAATACATCATGTAAAAACTGTGCTTATTCTGAACAATATGCAAAATTAGTTTGTAATGCTATGAAAGTTGATAATGAAGAAATCCAAGGCAATCTTTTTTAAGAGAAGTTAATTTTTAATCATAAAAAAATTTAAGACGATTTTGAGTTGGATACTTTTAAAAGTTTTTAAGATATTAATAGTTAGATTTATCTGAGAGGTAATTAAATTATGTTTGTAAGTATTAATTTATGCCTAGTACCGATTGGGGTTGGAACTTCTTTATCTCCTTACATAAAAGAGTGTATCGAAGTTATCAAAAATCAAGGCCTTACATATGAAGTAGGGGCAAATGGAACTGCTATAGAAGGTGATTGGGATAAAGTATTTGAATGTGATAGAAAATGCCATGAAAAAATTCATGCAAAAGGTGCTCCAAGGATTTATACAATAATGAAAGTTAATACAAGAACTGATAAAGAACAGAAATTCGCAGACAAAGTAAAAAGGGTATTAGAAAATTAATGGAAAAAGAACGCAATTACGATAATGATGGATTAGAACCATCCGAAGAATATTTTAGAAAGAAGAAAAAAGATATTGATCATGATACCTATTTTTCTCCAGAAGAATCAGAACCACCTCATTATTAAGAAAATTAGAAAATTTATGGATAGATTCTTTAAAATGAAAAAAAGTAAAAAATTTAAATATGACTGAACATAGGAAAATAGAGAAATTTGGAGTAGGGAATTTATATCCTGACATTCATCCGCCAGAATTTTCATTTTTTAAAAAAAAATGTATAGATGTAGCACTTGGATATCATGATGGTTTCACTTTCACTCCTAAGTTTGGTGAATTTAAAAAAACTGAAAATATTTTTGATTATCTAAAACAATATCTTGAAGATAAAGAATTAGAAAAATTAGATATTCGTTTTGATACTTTAAAAACTTGTATATACCAAATAAATCCTGAGACATTAGAACTGGGAGAATTATTGGAATGTGAAGGAGGTGATGTTGAATATTTTGAATGGAATAACCAAACTAAAAGTTTTGAAGAGGTTGATTCAAATTCATTAAGCGAAGAAGAAGAAGAATATTTTCACTAAATGATGATAATACATATTTTCCTACAGAAGAATCAGAGCAAGTTGAGGCATTAATGAAATGAATAACAAATACAATAATTCAGAAGGATTATCTAATTACATAGTTTTGAAGGAAGAAAAGGAAGTGATCTTTTATTTGCATAATCCCTATCCAGATTGCTTAGAAATCCCAGATATAATGAAACAAAGATTTCCTAGTGATTACAAGAGCATAGTTGTAAATTCTTTGGATGAGTTCAAAAAGTATGGAGAGAAAGTATGAGCACTAAATGGGATGACACTTCTTGGCAGAAAGAATTCTTAGAGATGAAGGCACATAAACCTTCAGATGTAAGACTCCTAATGAAAGGTGCAAAAGGATTTAAGGATGCTTGGCACTTAGGAACTTTGCATGTGGAATACGAAAGACTAAAGAAAAGACAGGAGCAGGAGAAGCCGCAATGAAAGAAGAAATAGATTGGAAAAAGAATTATTAGAATGTGGAAGATTTAACGATAAATTTCAGAAGAATCTTTTAGAAGATGGTGCTAAGAACTTCTTGCAAGGAATCTTTTTGGGATATATGTATTCCAGATGGAGAAAAATCAGATGGTTGGATAAAGATAATTCAGTTGAAAACAAAGGACAATTAAAATCATCATTTAAAGAGTTTGGGAAGAAAACAAAAAACTAATATCTTTATGTTCTAGATACTGCTCTCAAAACTCTTAGAGTTCTATTTCTTGTCTTTCAGCTTATCTATTATAATAATAGTACCATTTGAGAAATATAAGTGTGAGAAGGAATAAAACTCACATTTTACGTTCTATTTACTGTTATGGAAACTGTTCTGGTTACATTGCTTATTTTTTAATCTATTGAACATACATTTGCTTCTTATGATAATACCTTTGTGATTAGAAACTAGAAACCAATCAGAAAACCCATTTCGTATCTTTTTTTGAGGTATCCTAATGTCGGGTAAAATACTAAATCTTAAAAGTTGTAGTGCTTGTAATAAAAAAGACTCCACATGGAGTCTCTTGAATGTTATTGATGTTTGAATAAAACTCCCCGGGCGGGATTCGAACCTGCGACCAATCGATTAACAGTCGATCGCTCTACCGCTGAGCTACCGAGGAATACATTAAAATTTAACTCTTAGATGTACCTTATGACAAGGGGTAAACCCTAATTACATTGAAAGTTTAATGGTTTCTGCCACTGTGATAAATTTCCATTCTTCATCTCCGCAACTGCATCTGCATACCTTAATTCCTCTAAACGATGAGTAATCCATAAAGCAGTAAATGGATTTCTTGTATTCTTTGTAAGCCCCTTAATTGTTTCTAAAACTGCTATTTGACTAGAACTATCTAATAGCGCTGTAGGCTCGTCCATAAGAATAAAATTCTTATCACTTATCAAGGAAGAAGCAATAGTTAAACGTTGTTTCTGACCACCACTTAATGTGTGAATCGACCTTTTATCAAATCCAGCTAATCCAACCTTTTTTAGAGCAATATCAATTTTATTAGTAATATCTTTCCTACTTAATTTTTGATTAATATTCAGAAGAAGTTCACTCCTACAGTTTGGCATTAATATTTGATGATCAGGATTTTGAAAAACCATCCCGATGTTAGCCAAATTATTTATAATTCCACTACTTGGTTTTAGAAGTCCGTTAATTAACTTCAGCAAAGTACTTTTCCCGCTTCCATTTTTACCAACAATCATCCATAACCCAGCTTTATTAATAGAAAAATTACAATTATTTATTACATGCTCATTTTTTTCAGGCCATGAAAAATTAACATCTTTGAAAGTTACATTAGGTACTTCATTTTGCAAAGTATCCTCGATCTCGATCATTTTAAATATCTAAGGAAAATCCAGGTCTTTTTGATCCACCAGCTACTGCCGACTTTTCATATATCTGAACAGAAATAACTTCTTTAGCAAGAACAGTGATCAATTTATCCTGAACTTTTTCACAACTTAACTCGATTAAAGAGGAATTTTGGTTATTACTATTCATAAAATCTTTGATTTCATCATAGATTCTTTTAATATCCTCATACTCTTTCTTCTGAATTGAAAGGGGGAAGGGGGAATATCTAAGACTTATTTCAAGAGAATACATAAAAGAATAGTAAATTTCATATTATAAACAAACTATAGAACAATCTTTTCTAAGAAGTTGTTTTAAAATTAAGTTCAATTAAAATTTTTTTATAAAAGATATATAAATGCATTTAATATAGAAGTGAACAAATTTAATTTTGTAAAAATTTTTTCCATGGAAATAGCAGATGATATTACTTCTTTAGTTGGCAACACCCCATTAGTAAAATTAGATCGTATAAAAAAATACTGTAAGTGTTATCCAGAAATAATAGCCAAACTTGAAAGTTTTAATCCATCAGCATCTGTCAAAGATCGTATTGCTTATTCGATGTTAAATTCAGCCGAAAAAGATGGTCTAATCTTACCGGGGAAGACAACATTAATTGAGGCAACAAGTGGAAATACTGGAATAGCCCTAGCAATGGTTGCAGCAGCTAAAGGTTATAGATTGATATTAACTATGCCAGATACTATGAGTATTGAAAGAAGGGCAATGCTTAGAGCATATGGTGCAGAATTACAACTCACTCCAGGCAAAGAAGGAATGAAAGGGGCTTTAGATTTAGCAAGTGAATTATCTTCAAGTATTCCAAATAGCTTTCAGTTTAATCAGTTTGAAAATCTCGCAAATCCAGAAATTCATGAAAGAACCACAGCTAAAGAAATTTGGGATCAATCGAATCATAATATTGATGGATTAGTTACTGGAGTTGGTACTGGAGGAACCATAACTGGATGTTCTAGATTTCTAAAAAAAGTTAATCCAAATTGCAAAATATATGCAGTTGAGCCCGCAAAAAGCGCTGTAATTTCAGGAGAAAAAGCTGGTTCTCATTCTATACAGGGGATTGGTGCAGGATTCGTTCCTAAAGTACTTGATACTCAAGTAATAGATGAAATTATCAAGATAGAGGATAATGAAGCGTTTTATTATGGGAGGTTATTAGCTCGATTAGAGGGTCTTTTATCAGGAATTAGTAGCGGTGCTGCTTTGGCAGCAACAATCAAAATAGGTCAAAGAGAAGAGCTTATTAATCAAAGATTAATAGTGATTCTTCCAAGTTTTGGTGAAAGATACTTATCTACAGCAATGTTTGAATCAAACACTGTAATCAAAGCTAGAGAAGACGGTTACTTATAAAAAAAGGTATTTAGATATGATCAAAAATCTTTATAAAGAATTACAGGTGAAAGAGAATGCGACTCAAGGTGAAATTAAGTCTTCTTACCGTCGCTTAGTTAAACAACATCATCCCGATGCAGGAGGTGAAAAAGATAGGTTTCTTGCAATACAAGATGCATGGGAGACTCTTAATGATCCTTTTAAAAAAGAACAATATGATAAAACCCTATTTTCATTACAACAATCATCTAATTTCAGACATGAAAATTGGGAAGAGAAAGTTAATACAACAAAATATAGTTCTACAATAAAAGATAATGAAGTTAAAAATTGGATTAAAAATATTTATAATCCTACCAATAGATTTATTAGCCAAATAATCAAACCCTTGAGTCAAGAAATAAAAGAACTATCTGCTGATCCATATGATGAAGAATTGATGGATAATTTTTGCAGTTATATTACTCATTCCCAAAAAAAAATTGAAAAAGTTGATAAATTGTACAAGTCAATTTCTGTTCCAAATTCAATATCCTCTTTAGGTCTAGATCTTTATCATTGCTTTTCTCAAGTTAAAGATGCTTTATCAGAACTGGATAAGTACACACAAGGATATGTAGATGATTATTTATTTGATGGCAAAGAAATGATGAAAGAGGCAAAAAGAATCCAATCAAAAATGGCTTATGATAAAAAATCTATAATTTCCTGAATAACTATACCTCAACAATATATTCTTTCAGTTGGTCTAATTTAAACCAGACATCTGGTACAGGTCGACGCCATCTTACTTGAGCATATTCTTCTTTAATACTTAGAATTTCTCCTGGGCCTTCAAATACATAACTAGGTAAATCTTCATCACTAGATAATGCTTCGACACTTTTATCATAAATACTTTTATTTACACATACTAAACTTCCTTTCTTTAGCGGCTTCTTGGGTATGGATTCGGTCATGATGAGATTTATTAATTTATTAAAAATTCCTAAATTTATTATACAAAAACTTTTTTCATTAATTTTTTTTAAATTGATTACATCATAATAATTACAATCTATACAAAAATTTAATAGTCTAAATTGATTACTAAATTAAAAATATGCGTCTATTACTCCTTGGATGTACGGGTTTTGTGGGAAAAGAATTAGTCCCAGCTTTACTCAAAGAAGGTCACGAACTTTGCATTATCAGTAGAAAAAATATTAATAATTTGAAGATAAATATTCCTTCAGATAAATTTAAATTTCTTAAAATAGATCTTTCAAAAAAACAAAATTGGAGCAATGAAAATCTATTAATTAATTTAAAAGATTCTGATGGGATAATTAATTTAATTGGTGAACCAATAGCAGATAAAAAATGGACTGAAATTCAAAAAGATGAGATTGAAAAAAGCAGGATTAATTCAACTAAGTATTTAATGGAAACCCTTAAAAAATCCAGAATTAATCCAAAAGTCATAATAAATGGTTCAGCGATAGGATTCTACGGAACAAGTTTAACTGAAGAGTTCAATGAGAATAATCAAAGTGGTAATGATTTTTTAGCTAACCTTTGCAAAAAATGGGAGGAGGTTGCGAACGGAAAACCATTTTTCTCAAGATTGGTAATTTTCAGAATCGGAATAGTTTTAGAAGCAGAGGGGGGAGCACTAGGAAAAATGCTTCCAGTATTTAAAATTGGACTGGGAGGTCCAATCGGAGATGGGAAGCAATGGATGAGTTGGATTCACAGAAGTGACTTATGTGGATTAATAATTAAAGCATTAGTCGATAAACAATTTTCTGGGGTGTATAACGCGGTTGCTCCGGAGCCAGTATTAATGAAGGATTTCTCTAAAACTTTAGGGAGATGCCTGAATAGACCAGATCTACTCCCATTGCCTGGAACAATACTGAAATTATTATTAGGTGATGGGGCAAAATTAGTATTAGAGGGGCAAAAAGTAATCAGTATTAAATTACAAGAAAAAATATATAAATTTAAATATCCTCTTCTTGAGAAAGCCATTTACGCTTCCACCAAGAATTAATTCCATTAACTAAAGCACTAACAATTAATATAGTAATTAGAGGTGTTATAAGTGGATTCCAAAGATTCTGAAAGATATTAAGGAAAATAAATACTCCATTAATTTGCATAATTACTGCAAAAATAAAAAATATTGCAAAAAAAATAACAACAAATAAATTTATTAATAAAAAATTATCAATAATTACTTTCAACTTTATTTCAGATTTCTGCTTAGTCATTTTTAATGAAACCCCTTTATATCATTAGTTATCTTAATGCATGAATTACTCTGTCCGATTCTTAAATTTGCATTATCAATACAAGAAATCAAAAATGTTTTGTCTAGCTTTATCAGATAAATAACTTTAAGGATTAAATTTATTGTCTGATTTATTTGATCTTTCTTATTTATATAATTAGTAGAACAAAAAACATATCTCCCAAGTAATCGTCTTTGAGCTTCTGCAAAAGATTTTGTAAATTGCGGACCGTTCCCTTCAATTTGAATAACTGGCTTTGCTAAACCGATTGCCTGCTCTGATGCAGTTCCAGCCATACTTATTACGAACTTACTTTTAAATAATATTTCTTCAAACAAGTTCCAATTCAAATTAATCGTAATAAATCCATATTTAAATTCTAGACCATCATTTTTTTCTACGTAAATCCATTTTCTTTGATTTAGTATCTGACTAATTTCTTCCATAGACAGAGCCTTTACTATGGCGAACTTGAATGCAATATTCTCAAAATATTTTAACTTAGACATTGTCTCTAAAACTTCTAAAATCAATTTCAAATTATCTAAGATTTCAGGAAATCTACTTCCAGGAAATAATCCAATACTATAATGAATGGTTTTTGATTTATTTTCAAAAAAAGAAAATTTATCCATAAATGGATTCCCTAAAAAAGATACTTTTTTTCTTAATTGTTGAGATAAATCATTTGCTGTTAGAAAATCCCTAGCGTATATTTTCTTTGCATATTTTGAGGTTAAAAAAAATTTACAAGGCCAAGGTAATTTTAATCTCCCCTCATAATGACTAGAGTATGCAACTAAATATGTAAAAAAATCTTTTTTTGCAAACCATGCAAAAAAAACAGGGACTATATCTCCAATTACTAAATAAAAATCATATTTATTTCTTAATTTATAAGATAAATATAATTTTTTAAAAAAGTAAATTATTTGTCCTCCAAATATTTCAAAAATTCTTCCCCTGAAAGAATTGTAACCAATACCACCCGTTCTAAATTTTTTGGTTTTACCAATAATTCTTATATTTACTTTTTTATAATTTTCACCATCACCTACGATAGGGAGTGCATCTACAAGATCGCCTTTCTTTACGAAATATTTAGCTAGTAAACTACCAGACAAATCTTCTCCATGTCCATTACTTAACAATAAAATTCTAGACAATTTAAAATTCTAACCATTTATTAATTTTGGTTAATTCTGGCCAATTTGGATATCTATTAAATCCATCTTCAACTGAATCTTTTAACTCAGTCTTTACGTCAGGCATCATCGTTGCCATTTTTTTAATTAATTCAACATGCTCTCTAACACCTTTATTATTTGTAGCCAAAAGAGCTAACGACAAATTCATTCTTGCTTGCGGGTCTTGCTGATTTAAGCGAACCGCCTCTCTTGCTGCTGCTAATGCTTCTTCATTATTCTTCAATAGAAGCTGCAACCAAGATAGACAAGTCCAAGCAGCAAAGTGGTTGGGTATTTGTTGAATGATTTTTTGAAAATCTTGTGCAATTGGTATTAACTCTTGACCATCTTGGTATCTAGATAAGGCCGCATTGAAATCTAATTCAATTGGATTAATGTCATCTGTCATATATTTTTCTTATACTGCAAAAGAGCTTCCGCAACCACAAGTTTGAGAAGCATTAGGATTGACGAAATTAAAACCTCCTCCAATTAAATCCTTACTAAAATCTAGTTGCATGCCATAAATATACAGAAGACTTTTTGGGTCGCATATTACTTTAAATGTTTGTTCAGAACTCAAAGAATAATCATATACTTTGTCATCTGCATTTATTTCATCTCCACCAATAAAATCCATCGTGTAACTCATACCACTGCATCCTCCAGATCTTACCCCCACTCTTAGAGCTTTCTTATTAGTCTGATTTCTCAATAAAGAAGATATTTGTTCTATGGCATCATTGGTTATTAAAATTCCCTTACCATCATCTGAGGTCTTAATTTTTTCTTCTATTTTTACATTTTCCATAAATACATATAATCGTATAATTACACTATAAAAAATATAGACACATCATGCATATTTCAAACGATATACAAAGTTGGTTTGTTATAATTTAAGTAAAAAAGTGAAAATTGCAATAATAGGTTCTGGGTTAGCAGGTTTAACAGCTGCAGTCAATTTGGTTGATGAAGGTCATGACGTGGAGATTTACGAAAGCAGATCATTCTGGGGCGGAAAAGTCGGAAGTTGGGAAGATAAAGAGGGTAACCATATAGAAATGGGATTACATGTATTTTTCTATAACTATGCAAATCTATTTAAACTCATGAAAAAAGTTGGAGCATTAGAGAATTTGCTTCCGAAAGAACATACTCATTTATTTATAAACAATGGTGGTGATTTAAAATCTTTGGATTTCAGATTTGCCTTGGGAGCCCCTTTTAACGGCCTAAAGGCTTTTTTCACTACAGAACAATTGACTTGGGTAGACAAATTAAGGAATGCATTAGCTTTGGGAACTAGTCCGATAGTTAGAGGATTAGTAGATTACGAAGGTGCAATGAAGATAATTAGAGACTTAGATAAAATAAGCTTTAAAGAATGGTTTTTAAATCATGGCGGAAGCTTAAGAAGTCTTGAAAGGATGTGGGATCCAATTGCATACGCTTTAGGTTTTATAAATTGTCAAGATATATCGGCAAGATGCATGTTAACTATTTTTATGATGTTTGCATCTAAGACTGAAGCTTCTAAACTTAATCTTTTAAAAGGATCCCCTCATAAATGGCTAACAAAACCTATCGTTGATTACATCACAAAAAAAGGATGCAAAATCCACTTAAATCATAAAGTTGACGAAATTATTTTTGAAAAAGAATCTTCCTCCTTCTCGGTCACACAACTCAAAATATCAACCCCTGAAGGCGCTAAGACCATATTTGCTGATACATTTCTTGCTGCTTGTGATGTTCCTGGAATTAAAAAAATAGTTCCTAAAGAGTGGTATCAATTTAAGGAGTTTGAGGGTCTAAAAAAACTCAGAGCTGTTGCAGTTGCGACGATACAATTAAGATATGATGGATGGGTTACTGAACTAAAAAATGATAACAAAAGTCATAACCCTTCAGGTTTAGATAATCTTTTGTATTCTGCAGATGCATCTTTCAGTTGTTTCGCAGATTTAGCTTTAGCAAGCCCAGTAGATTATAGGAAGGAAGGAATGGGATCTTTACTTCAATGTGTTTTGACTCCTGGAGATCGTTGGATGGGTAGAACAACTGAAAAAATCACTAAGGAGATTGATGCTGAGGTGCGTCGTCTATTTCCTTCTTCAAAGAATCTAAAATTGCTTTGGAGTAATGTCGTACAAGTTCCACAATCACTTTATAGAGAGTCTCCAGGTATGGACCCATATAGACCTGATCAAAAGACTTCAATATTAAATTTCTTTATGGCAGGTAGTTATACAAAACAGGACTATATAGATTCAATGGAGGGGGCTACTATGAGCGGTCATCTAGCAGCAGCAGCAATTCTAGATAAGAAAGCTGAATTAGCAAAGAATCTTGCGGTCAGCTAACTATGGGTACTTGGCTTAAACATGACGTAATTACAATTGTAAATGCGCCATTAGATAACGTTTGGAACACTTGGAGTGATTTGGATTCCATGTCTCTGTGGATGAGCTGGATTGAATCAGTAAAAACAATTGATCAAGAGACATCAACTTTACCTGATCTAACTGAGTGGACTTTAGCTGCTAATGGATTCAAATTTAAATGGAAGGCACAAATAACAGAAAGGATTGAGAAAAATAAATTAAAATGGAAATCTATAGGAGGATTACCTACTGAAGGGTCTGTTATTTTTGAATCAAAAGGAGACCAATTAACATCAGTAAACTTAGCTGTCACCTATGAATTACCTAAAATGATTGCTCGATTTATGGAAGAAAAAATTTTGGGCAAAATGGTAACTAGTGAATTACAAGCAAATATTGATAGATTTCGAGATTTGGTAGAAAAAAATTACAAAAATGAATTAATTAATTAAAAATGTCAATCGCAGCATCTAATAATCCTTCAAAGGTATAATTAACCGCCTCTCTATCAACTCTACCAAAAATTTTTTCACATATTTTTGAAGTTTGAGGTCCAATTGTTAATATTTTTACATTATCAATACATGTTAACCATTCTTCTCCAAATTCTTTTTCTAGCAAGAAAGAGGAATTTAATACAGTTTTACCACTTGAAAAAACCATTGCATCAATTTTTCTTTTAGCGATAGCATTTATTGTTTCAACAGGAATTGAATCAGGACATCTTGTTTCATAGGCAGGAACCTCTACAACACGTGAACCAGAATTCCTGAATTCATCAGCTATCAAATTCCTTCCTCCTGTTTGAACTCTTGGCAAAAAAACTCTGAGTCCATATCCTGATACCGGAAAATTTTCAATTAAACTTTCCGCTACAAATTCTGGGGGGACGAAATCAGCCTCAATTCCTAAATCGCTTAAAGTTAAAGAAGTTTTCTCCCCAACTACGGCAATTTTTATTTTCTTCGAACATTCTTTTAATGAAGTATTTAAATTTCTTAATCTCTCATCTACAAATTTTATTCCATTACTACTAGAAAAAATAATCCAATGAAAATCATTAATTTCGCTTAAGGCATCATCAAGAGGATTTAAATCATCGGGATATCCAACATCAATTGCTGGAAAATCAAATATCTGAGCACCTTTATTAGTGAATAATTTTTTTATATCAGATATCTTATCTTTTGATCGAGTAATAATTATATTTTTTTGATTCAAAGAGAGCTCAACCATTATTATTATTTTCCTCACCTTTTGAATCTTGATTTTGAGTTTTATTTTTTAATTCATCCAGGAGCTTTAATACTGACAATCCTTTTTCTAATACTGTATCGTCTTTAAAAGTCATTTCGGGTACTCTTCTCATCTCTATTCTTTGACCTAAAGTATGCCTGATATAGCTCTTAGCAAGATTTAATTCTTCAACAATTTTTTTTCTTATTGCTTCTTCAGCAGTTGAAGTTATATAAATCTTGCAAAATTGCAAATCTCCTGATAAATCTATTTTTGAAATATTAATGAAATTACTCCTTAATAGATCATTTTCCAAATCATTCTGCAAAATAAGAGTTATCTCTTTTTTCAACAAAGAAGAAACTTTTGCAATCCGATAATTATTAGGCATTATTGTTATAAGTTGATTGGATTAGTCATTGCCTCTAATACGAAGTAAACTGTTATAAAAGCACTTATTACGGAAGAAATTAAACCGACCAATGTTAATGGATTTGATCTATTTTTAAATAAAGGTTCTAGTAATGCAACTAATCCTCCAGCAATAATAGAAATTAAATACTTAGGATATCTTGCAACATTAGAGAAAAATTGGCCCATTAGCTCCACAATTTGATTACTTTTTTAGCTAAGTTTTAACAAACATTAAACAGCATGATTACATTATATCAATTTAGACATAGCGCTTTTTGCTTAAAGACAAGAATGGCTCTTCACGCTAAGAAATTGCAATATAGAGTTGAAGAAGTTACACCAGGCTTAGGTCAATTTGAAATCTTTAAGATATCAGGTCAAAAACAAGTCCCAATAATTGTTGATGATAATGATCAAATTATTAGTGACTCTACAATTATTTGCGAATATATAAATAAAAAAAATGATAATAATCCACTTTTTCCAGAAGATCCTCTATTGTTTGCACAATGCAAATTAATAGAAGATTGGGCTGACACTACTATGGCTTCAACTTGTAGAAAAGCTCTGATTAAATCAGCAATAGAGAATCCACAACTACGCACTGCTTTACTTCCAGACGAAATACCATCTTCAGTAAAAGGTTTAGTTGATAAATTACCTTTTAAAAATCTTAGTAAAATTTCTAATGTAGTTTTTTCTACCAAAGACAATTTAGAACTGCAAAAAATATTAGAGGCTTTATCTAAAGCCCTAATTAATAAAAAATATTTAATAGGTGATAATTTATCAATAGCTGATATTGCAATTGCTGCACAATTATCTCTTCTTAAATTTCCAAAATCATCGGGACCAATTCTTTCAGGGGAAGGTTCTCAAGAATACATAAATAATCCTTATTTAGAAAATATATTTATTTGGAGAAACAACATAGAAGAATATCTTTTTAGTGCTAACTCTCAATAAATTCAAACGATAATTTAAATTTACTAGTTTTAATTGCATGTACTGAGGGATCTCCAACTTTTGAACCATATGTAGCAATATATTGAAAACCGCAGATATTAGGTTTTAAAGTATTCTCTGAATTGGAATTATCACGATTACATTTTTGAAATTTACTAATTGTCTCTACCTGATTAACCCTGGATGCTCCTGGTTTATGAAGAGTTTGAATAACTAATTCGTCAGCAAAAAACATATCATCATCTTGAATTTGATTTCTTCCTGTAATCCTTGAATCAATATATAGATCATCTTTTAAATAAGTAATTTGTTTGTTAATTGATTTAGGATCATTAACAACTTTAATCAAAGTATCGCCAAATATCGCTTTACCAATTGACTCAGAATTTTTCGATCGATTACCAATAACTTCATTTAAATTATTTTTGAAAAAATTTACTTTGTAAATCACTGGTGCTTGAGACTCATCTTCTAAATCTTGAGAAGTAACAAGCCAATTACCCTCAAACCAATTAGGATAAATTAAATCTCTTGAAGTATTTGAAAATTTAAAATTTGGTAAGTACAGTTCTGGCCATAAATTTTCTCTTTCATCTAAAAATACTCTTACATTATGATCAGTTAAAGCAAATGCATTATTTAAAGAAATTAATTGAATAATTAGAAAAATAATTAATCCTAAAAAATTTTTAATCATGTCTAATCCATTAATAAGATCTGAAGACCATTTTGTATTATTAGAGCCAGATTCAAAAGAAAAAATAGTAACTAAAAAAGAAGCAATATTATGGTTAAGAAATTGGCTTCATAAGGTTGACTCATCAACTATATATCAAAAAAAAGATTATTCCAATGAGGAATTTCTCAAAGAATTATTAGAAAGTACTTATGAATTAGAAATAAAATTTGGATTCGTTATTAAATGGTTTGCTGTGAGAGTGGAACCTGATTAATTTATAATTTTTTTGTAAATTCCATAAACTATTTGTTTTGCAACTTCTTCAACATCTTCGTTATTAACCTCAACTCTTAAGTCAGCCTGAGAATATAAATTTTTTCTAGATTGAAAAATTTGGTTATACAAATCACTTAAATCTTTTCCCTGTAATAGAGGTCTATTTTCAGTATCTTTTTTCAACCTCTCAAGAGCAATCTCTTTCTTTGTGTCAATCCAAATAATAATTCCTTGCCTTAAAACACCCCAATTTTCTGGTTTAGAAATAATTCCTCCACCAGTAGAAACGACTAAAGAAGGGATTTTAATTGTTTCTTTTAAGCAATTTGTTTCTAGTTCTCGGAATGCTTTTTCTCCATCTTCCTGGAACATTTCATTAATTGTTTTTTTTGCTATATTCTCTATTAATTTATCCAGATCAATATACTTATACCTCAATAACTCGGCTAATACTGGACCAGTTTTAGATTTACCACTAGCCATCATACCTATCAAATATATACTTCTTCCTTTAATTATTTTGTTTGTTTTCTCAATAATAGATTTTTCCATACAGACAAAAGAGTATATAAAACCTTAAGATAGTATTATTACAGACATTTATGACTTTTACACATACCAAACCATTACATGGCCAGGGACGTGAATGCGTCATAACCCGACGTGCCTGTTTTAGTTCGAGTCATCGCTATTGGCTTCCTGAAAAAAGCTCAGAAGATAATTTCTCTCTTTTTGGGAAGTGTAGTATAGCTCCAGGACATGGCCATAATTACGAACTTATCGTATCAATGGGGGGCAAACTTGACTCAGATGGAATGGTCCTTAATCTTTCTGATGTAAAACATTCTATTAAGAGTAAGGTTACTGGACAATTAGATTTTCGTTTTTTAAATGACGTATGGCCTGAATTTAATATTCATAGTCAAGAAGGCATTCTTCCAACGACTGAGGCTCTAGTTAAAGTTATCTGGAATCGTTTAAAAGATGAACTACCTCTTACAAGTTTAAGACTTTATGAAAGCCCAACTTTATGGGCAGATTACTATGGAAAAAACATGGAAGCTTTATTAACAATTCAAAGTCATTTTAATGCTGCTCACCGATTAGCAAAAGATGAGATTTCTCTTGATGAAAACAAGAAGATTTATGGGAAATGTGCCAGAGTAAATGGACATGGACATAATTATTTTCTCGATGTAACTGTCCGAGGAAAAATTGATCCAAGAACTGGGATGATATGTGATTTACCTTCATTACAAGCAATTATCGATGATCTTATAGTTGAACCGTTTGATCATACTTTCTTAAACAAAGATATCGAATATTTTAAAACTTGCGTCCCAACATGTGAAAATATTGCACTACACATTGCTGATATTCTCTCATCTCCGATTAAAAAAATTGGAGCAAATCTGCACAAGATAAAACTTCAAGAGAGCCCAAATAATGCTGCGGAAATTTATGTTGAACAAAGCTTACCAAATTCTTTGCAAAGAAATCTTACTAACTCTTTAGTTGCTCAAGCTTGAATACTCCAAGCATAGCGATCATTATCGCTTCTAGTTTAGATGGAAGGATTGCTTTCCCAAGTGGAGGAGAATCGCATCTTGGAACTAAGGAAGATAGGAGAATGTTAGATGAAAACTTATCAATAGTTGACGCTACCATTTTTGGATTGGGAACTCTAAAAGCTCATCAAAGTACATATTTAGTAAAAAATCATTGTAAAAATGGCGAAATAAAAATCTCAAAAAAGCAGCCTATTTCTATAGTCGCCTCCAATAGCAAAAAATTTAAAAAAGATTGGAATTATTTCAATCAACCAATTAAAAGATGGTTAATCAGCTCTAATAAAAAAGATTTAATAGAGAGTAAAGATTTTGATAAAGAAATTTTCTACAAAAATTCCTGGAGTAAAACCTTGTTAAGTATTAAGAAAGCTGGAATCAATCGTCTAGCCCTTCTTGGTGGAGCAAATCTTATAAATTCTTTTATAAAAGAAGATTTGATTGATGAAATCAAAATTACAATAGCCCCAAGAATTATTGGAGGGAAATTTACATGGATACCTGCTGAACAAACAAATAAAATTTTTAATTTAAAGCAATTTTGGAATATAAAATCGATTCAAGAATTAGATAGAAATGAAATATATATTCATTACATAAGAAAAACTAAAGATGATTAAAGTAAAAAAAATATGAATCATATTGAGCACAAAATTGAAATTAAACTATCAATTAAAGAAATAAATAAAGAAACATGGAATGAATTAAGAAAAGAAATCAATAATCCATTTTATGAATGGGAATGGCTCTATAACCTTGAATTATCGAAAAGTGTCTCAAGACAAACTGGATGGCAACCTTTATATTTTATCGCTTATGAAAATGAAGAAATATGCGGAATAGCTCCACTTTTTCTTAAAAATCATAGTTATGGAGAATTTATTTTTGATCAATCCTTTGCAAAATTAGCTCAAGATTTAAATTTAAATTATTATCCTAAGCTCATTGGGATGAGCCCTTACAGCCCTATTAACGGATACGAATTTTTATATAAAGAAAATAAAAATAAAATAGCAATTACCAATTCATTAATAAAACATATTGATGACTTTGCTTTGAAAAATAATATCTTGAGTTGCAATTTCTTATATGTAAACGAAGATTGGGGAAAACATCTACAATCCTTAGGATATCAGGAATGGATAAATACAAGTAGTGAATGGAAGAATAATGGGGAAAAGACATTTGATGATTTTTTATCCAGATTCAACTCTAATCAAAGAAAAAACATTAAAAAAGAAAGAAAATCAATTTCAAAACAAAATCTTGAGATCAAAATTCATACAGAAGAGAATATAAATCTAGAAATGCTTCAAAAAATGCATAATTTCTACGAGCAGCATTGTTTGAGATGGGGAGTATGGGGTAGCAAATATCTTACCTCTGAATTTTTTGAAAACATTCTTGAAAATAAAAGAAATCTATTGTTTTTTAGTGCCTCAAGAAATGATTCTGAAAGAACGATTGCAATGTCAATGTGTATAAAAAATGAAAAATATATATGGGGTAGATATTGGGGTAGTCAAGAAGAAGTACTTAACTTACATTTTGAATTATGCTATTACCAACCTATTGAGTGGGCAATAAAAAATAACATTGAAAGTTTTGATCCTGGAGCAGGAGGTAAACATAAAAGAAGAAGAGGATTTTATGCAAAAGGTGCTAAAAGTTTTCACAAATGGTTTAACAAAAACATGAAAAATATAATAGCCCCTTGGTTAAATGAAGTTAATTTTCAAACTTTGAAAGAAATTGAGTTAGAA
>QCVU01000012.1 GCA_003210275.1 Prochlorococcus sp. AG-686-M10 | reverse complement strand
ACTAGGTGCAGAAGTTATTATCGATAGAGATGTCGTAAAGGCAAAACTAGTCGAGAAGAAAAGTAAACTATTTGGTGCAAATATAAGATTAAATTGTCCAAGTGTTGGGGCTACTGAAACTTTAATAATGGCAGCATGCTTAGCAGAGGGCAGAACTGTAATTAAAAATGCGGCAAGGGAGCCTGAAATTCAAGATTTATGTCAGATGTTAAATAAAATGGGAGCAAAAATTTATGACTCTGGTAAAGAAAAAGTAATTATTGATGGAGTGCAAAAACTTCATGGCTGTACTCATAAAGTAATCCCGGATAGAATTGAAGCAGGAACTTTTTTAATAGCTGCTGCTGCAACTTCATCTTCAATTACAGTTTCTCCAGTAATTCCAAATCACTTAGAGGCAGTATTAAATAAGCTAGAAGAAAGTGGCAGTAAAATAAGAATAAAAGGAAATTCGATTTCAATAAAAGGTAATAAGATTAAAGCAGTAGATATAAAAACCGCTCCATTTCCAGGATTCCCTACCGACTTACAGGCTCCATTTATGGCTCTAATGTCTATTGCTAAAGGGAGATCTAAGATCACAGAAACAATTTTCGAAAATAGAATGACTCACGTTAACTTTTTAAATCAGATGGGGGCTTCAATTTCAGTTGATAATAATACTGCGAATATAACTGGAGTTAACAAATTGAAAGGAATGAATTTAGTTGGTTCAGACTTAAGATCTTCAGCTGCCTTAATTTTGGCCGCTTTAACTTCTCATAATATGAGTTATGTATATGGGTTAGAGCATTTAGATAGAGGCTATGAGAGTTTCGAGACTAAATTAGTAAAATTAGGTGCAAGAGTGAAGAGAGAATATATTGATGATTCGAGAGATCAAATTAAAGATTTTGCTACGGGAAACTCAGATATAGATTTGAAGGTTGCTTAACTTAAACGTAAGCAACATTAACAAGTGAGAAGCAGCCCAAAAGTAGGAAAGATAATACTAAGAAACGAGTCGACCAATATTTATTTAAACCATTGATATTTAAGTTTTTCATACCCATGTACCATTAGTGGAGCCGAAAGCTGTGAAAATAGCAACTGCTATAAAGAGATAAGGAGCAAGTTTGAAAGATAATTTTTGAGTTTTGTTTTTTGTTTTAATGCTTGTCATTTGTTCTTCTGTTAATACTAAGTAATATAACATAGTATTACTATCTGTGAAGCTTAATTCGTAAAATAACTCTAAAATACTTCATAAAGTAACAGTTTAGTCACAAAACTGTTTATAATCTTATATCTTTTGCGTAATTTGTTTAGTAATGTGTTTGATTTAAGATGTAAGATTTAATTTTAAAATTGAAATTCATACCTCCTAGCTGATACCAAAAAGAATTTACATGCTAGAAATTTTATATTTAAGAGACAAAAACCCTTTATATCAAATCCTTTAAAGGCATGCGGTTAATGCGCTAGAGTTGACAGAGGGCAAAAAAACAAAATTTTGCTATAGTAATTTCAGTTGTTTATAGCTGAAAAGCCTTGGGAGCGTGGTGGAATTGGTAGACGCACCGCACTCAAAATGCGGCACCTTCGGGTATGTCGGTTCAAGTCCGACCGCTCCCACTTTGATGAATACTTATACAAGGTTTGATATATCTTTTAAAAAAGGTAATGGCTGTTGGCTTTGGGACACTAAAGGTAAGAAATATCTTGACGCAGTTGCTGGTATAGCAACATGTAGTCTTGGGCATAGTGATAGAATCCTTAGAAAAAAGTTATTAGCTCAATTAAAAAAAGTTCAGCATATTTCTAATCTTTATAAAATTGAAGAGCAGGAAGAATTAAGTAATTATCTAACTAAGGCGAGTTGCGCAGAAAGTGTTTTTTTCTGCAATAGTGGTGCTGAGGCGAATGAGTCAGCGATAAAATTAATAAGAAAATACGGCAACACAACATTTTCAGGTAAAGAAACTTTTATTCTTGCTGCTGAATCTAGTTTTCATGGGAGAACACTCGCAACTTTAAGCGCGACTGGTCAGCCCAAATATCAAGAAGGTTTTGGGCCAATGGTTAAAGGTTTTAAGTTTTTTAAATACAACGATATAGCTTCAGTGAAAAAATTATTTGATGAATGTCAAAAAAATAACCAAAGAGTTTCTGGGGTTTTAATTGAACCTATTCAAGGAGAAGGAGGAGTAATCCCTGGAGACAGATTATTTTTCAAAGAATTAAGAGAGATTTGTAATCAAAATAATTCTCTTTTGATTCTCGATGAAGTTCAGAGTGGGGTAGGAAGAACTGGAAAAATGTGGGGGTATGAGAATCTAGAAATTGAACCTGATGGATTCACATTAGCAAAAGGACTTGGAGGAGGTCATGCTATTGGTGCTTTATTAGTACAAGAAAAAGCTAATATTTTTAATCCGGGAGATCATGCAAGTACATTTGGTGGTAATCCCTTTGCTTGCAGGGCTGCTTTGACAGTTTTGGAAGAAATTACACGACGTAAAATTCTTAAAAACGTTCTCGAAAGAGGTAATCAATTAAATCAGGGTTTTACTAAAATTTCAGCGAAATTCCCTAAAATTATTAGTAGCATAAGAGGACTAGGATTAATACAAGGCCTTGTTATAAATGATTCCTACACAGATGCAAAAACAATCACATTAAAAGCTTTTGATAAAGGTTTACTTTTAGTACCGGCAGGAGGAAACGTGGTTCGTTTTGTACCTCCATTAATAATTTCTAGAAATGAGATCAATATACTTTTAAAGAAGTTAGATTTAATTTTCGAAGAGATATAAATTCTATTAATTTTGTTAAATGAAAACATTGAGAATTTTGATTTAATCTCGCCCAAATTAGAAAGGGAAAATATTCAATTAGGATTATCAAGAATAAAAAATGCTTTAAGAGATTTAGATGACCCGTGCAAAAATATTCCCGCTATTCAAATTGTAGGAACCAATGGTAAAGGTTCGATTACAGCTTTCATAGAAAACATTCTTTATACAGATAAAAAGAATATTGGGGTTACTACTTCTCCTCACCTTTTAGATATCTGTGAAAGGATTAGAGTGAACAAAGAGAAGATTAGTAAGGAAGAATTTGAAAGACTATTTAATAAAATAAAAAATAATCTTTCAACCCATAAATTATCTCCATTTGAACAAATTATTTGTTGCGCACTAAATTTTTTTGATTTAAAAAAAGTAGATTTATTAATTCTTGAAGCTGGTTTAGGTGGACGATTAGACGCCACTACAGCCCATCCTTTTAGGCCAATAATTGCTATTGGAAATATAGGTTTAGACCATAAAGAATATCTTGGAGACTCAATTGAAAAAATTGCAAAAGAAAAAGTAGCTGTAATTGAAAAAGATGCATTTGTTATTTCTTGTCGTCAAGAAGCTGAAGTTGAGAAAATAATTAAAGCAAGAGTCCAACAAGTAGGTGCAAAAATCATATGGAAAGAATCACTCTCTAATGATTATGAAATTGGTTTAAAAGGAAATTTTCAAAAACGAAACGCAGCTGTTGCTATTGGAGTAATTGAAGAACTAATTAATTTTGGCTTTAAGGTTAAAGAATGCTCCATTAAGAAAGGACTTAATAATGCGAAATGGAGCGGGAGGTTAGAAATAATTAACTGTTTTAATAAAAAAATTCTTGTTGATTCTGCACATAATTACTCTGCGGCAAAAGCCCTTTCAGAGGAAAGGGAAACTTGGAATAATAATCAGGAAGGGATTTATTGGATTTTAGGAGTCCAAATACATAAAGATATTGTCTCAATGATAAAAGTTCTTATTAAAGAAAATGATCATATACTTTTAGTCCCAGTTCCTAATCAAGAAAGTTGGACATTAAAAAGTCTTTCTAATTTTAATGAGATAAAACATTTAAAAATAAATGAGTTTGAAAAAGTTGATCTTGCTTTTAACTATCTTTTGGAGCTTAAAAAATGGCCAAAATGTAATCCCGTTCTTACAGGTTCAATATTTTTAGTTGCTGAGTTTATTAAATTTGCAAATAATCAAAAGTTTTAAATATTAAACTCATCTTTTATTTCCCACCCTTGCAATTTACCAGGATTTAATAAACCTTTTGGATCAAATTTTAACTTTGCTTTTACTTGATCCGAATCAATAACTCCTAATCCACCTCCCTCAACAGTTAATACATGTGGATTAAAAATAATTGCTCCCAGTTTCTTACAATTATCGATTATTTGGTTTAATTGATCTGAACTATGCCATTTTATTACAGGCAAAGCAGCTAATCTAGGGACTCCTTGTTGAGCAACTGCTTCAATATGCCAAAGAATATTCTTATCCCATTTTTCTCTCAAAGAATTAATTAATTCGAATTCCTTATCTAGAGGTAAAAGCATTTGTAAATATGTCCAGTTTTTATCCTTTGCTCTCATATGAAGGGTTGTATGATTCCAAACCACTTCAGAGATTCCATTTGTTAATTTATCTTCTTCTCCAAGAACAAAAGAATTAACTTTATATTTATTGCAAATTAATTCAATAGTTTTTACCCCCCCAAGCGTTGATTGAAGCAAAATCTTGTGACTTTTAGATTTATCTTTAAACCAGTTAGGCATTTGATCTACAATTTCCCTCTCAAGAATTGCACCAAGCTTCAGGTCAATTGCTGCAGAAGTACATGTTTTTAATATTTCGATTGACTTATTTAATTCTTCACAGTCAATTATTATCGAATACCACTTACGTTTTATATCAGTAGCGATTAATAATGAAGTAATAATTCCATTTGTTCCATACGCATGATTTAAAGGTTCTGATTCTTGAGCCTCAAATCTCAGTAATTTTGGCTCTTCATTTACTGTTACAGCTTCTAAACCTATAAGATTCCCAGGATCTCTTAAAAATCCCCATCTAATTGATCCAATACCTCCTGAGCCCCCTGCTATAAAACCTCCTATAGTTGCAGTTTTCCATGTACTGGGAAGCAACCTTAATTCTCTTCCATATTTTTCTAGTTCTTTATTTAGATCTCCCATTAAGCATCCAGATTGTACCTTTACAAAACCTGTCTCTGGATAAAATTCTTCTATTTTATTTAAACAATTCATTTGCATAACAATACCTTTAAACAAAGGGACAGCTTGTCCATAATTACCTGTACCTGAACCTCTTAAGGTAAGTGGTATAGAAAATTCCCAACAAATTTCTGCTACTTTCATTACTGCATTTTGATCAAGAGGTCTTACCGCCAAGTCAGCGATACAACCATCTAGTCTTTTTTCGAGTATTGGAGAATAATTATAGAAGTCTTTTGAAAGCCTTTTTATATCGGAAGACTTTTCAATAATTTCTAAATTATCAATTTTTTTTAATTGTTCTATTAATTTTAAATTTCTTGATGACATTAATAATAATTTTTACTTTAAATATAAAATAATTGATTAGCTATACAATTCGCCGTTTATCAGTACTTCTCTTTTTAAATTAGTTGAGAAAATATCCGCCCACTTTTCAGCATCTAAAAGAACAAAATCCACAGGGCAACCTTTTTTAACCAACCCGTCCCAATTTAAATTTAATAATCTACTTGGTGACAGAAAAATGGAAGATAAAGTTAATCTTTCCCAAGGATTTAATTGAAGCATTGGCATTGCAAGAGACATCAAATAAACGGGATCGTAATTACCAAATGGATACCAAGGATCTTGAACATTATCGCTCCCGATAGAAACATCGACTAAAGAATTTTGTAGTTGCTTTATTGGTGCAACTGGTCTATTCAAAGTTGTACTTTTTTCATTACGATTGAGCAACCAGAAATTTGTAAGAGGAAGTGCAATCACTTTTATATCTTTCTCAGCAATTTTGCTTCCCAGATTAAGTATCTCTTTATTATTTAGAGATAAAATACTACTTAAATGACTACATGTTATTGGGACTTTAATATTTAATCTATCAATAGTTTCCAAAAGAACTTTTATACCCGCTCCTGGCTCAATAGTTGATTCATCTATGTGTAGATCAATTTCTAATTTATATTTGTCTGCAAGAAAAAGAGTTTTAGAAAGCAAGTATTTTACTTTTGCTTTATTTATGAAGGGAGGAACAAGAACTCCTCCTAAAATACCATTTTCCTTAGAAAACATTTTTGCCAATTCCTCTCCATGTGGAGTATCCCAAAACTCCAATGGAGCTAATGCTACATATTGCAATTTCAACTTAGAAGAATATTTTTTTTGAAGTTTAAAAAGCACATCCCAAATATTATTATCCTGATTTTCGTAGGTATCAACATGACTTCTAATAGCTCTATAACCATTTTTAAGAGCCAAGTTAAGTGATTTTTCAGCTCTCTCTAAAACCTTATTTATAGAACGAGTTTTATGCTCCTCTAAATTTAATGATAATGCCTCTTGATAGTTTGATTTAAAATTAGGAAACTCTTCAAAAGTGAAAGACTTATCAAAATGTGAGTGAGTTTCAACAAATCTTGGAAAAAGAATTTTTTTTGGTTTTTCATAATTGATATTTATCGGCTTGAGTTCAGAAACAATACCTTTTTCCCAAGCAATAAAAACAGAAGCGAAGTCCTCATTATCAACATTGAGGTTGTCAGCATTTTCAATTTCACAGAGGCTTCTGGGTATAAGAACCTCTGTTTTTCCAGAATTACTCAAGATTTCATTTACTTTCATTTTATTTTAAAACATCAATAAAACTTGTATAGAAATAGGAAAATACTTCAAAATCTTCTCAAACATGCAAATATGCATGAAATTTTACACGTAAGTTGTTAAATTTATAGATGTGAGGCGGGCGTCGCCAAGTGGTTAAGGCAGTGGCTTGTGGCGCCGCTATTCGGGGGTTCGAATCCCCTCGCTCGCCCTCAAAAATATTTCTCCAAAATTATTTTAATAATAATTTTGAATTAACAAAGTCCTTAGAAACTTTTAGCAAAGTGCTAACCAAACCAATACAAGAAGAAAAAAAGGCATACAAACATTCCTCTATTGGTAGTTATTGGATAACAACTTTTGGTTGCCAAATGAATAAGGCAGATTCCGAAAGGATGGCTGGCACTCTCGAAAAAATGGGATATTCCAGAGCTATTGATGAATTAAAAGCGGATTTAGTTTTATATAATACCTGCACAATAAGAGATAGTGCTCAGCAAAAGGTTTACAGTTTTTTAGGAAAGCAAGTCAAAAGAAAGCATAGTACTCCAAAATTAAAATTAGTTGTAGCAGGTTGCCTCGCACAACAAGAGGGTGAATCTCTTTTAAGAAGAGTGCCCGAACTTGATCTAATCATGGGACCACAACATGTTAATAATCTTGAAAATCTTTTAGAAAGGGTTGATTCAGGTAATCAAGTCGTTGCCACTGATGAAACTTTTATATCTGAAGATATTACTAATGCCAGAAGAGATAGTTCTATTTGTGGTTGGGTGAACATCATTTATGGTTGCAATGAAAGATGCTCTTATTGTGTTGTCCCATCTGTTAGAGGTAAAGAACAGTCAAGATATCCTGATGCAATTAAAAGTGAAATACAAACTTTAGCTCATAATAATTTTAAAGAGGTAACTCTTTTAGGGCAAAATATTGATGCCTATGGTAGAGATCTTCCTGGAACGACAAAAGAAGGGAGAAAAGAAAATACCCTTACTGATCTTCTTTATTTTATTCACGATGTAGATGGAATTAGTAGAATAAGATTTTCTACTAGCCATCCAAAATATTTTTCAAAAAGACTTATAAAAGCTTGTTATGAATTAGACAAAGTTTGTGAGCATTTTCATATTCCCTTTCAAAGTGGTAATGATGAAATCCTGAGATTGATGGCAAGAGGTTACACAATAGAAAAATATAAAAAAATAATTGAAAATATAAGACTTTTAATGCCATATGCATCAATTACTGCTGATGCAATAGTTGCTTTCCCCGGAGAAACAGAAAACCAATATCGTGAGACATTAAAATTAATATCTGATATTGGTTTTGATCAAGTAATGACCGCCGCCTATTCTCCAAGGCCAAATACCCCAGCAGCGATATGGGATAATCAAATTCCTGAAGAAGTTAAAAAAGAAAGATTAAAAGAAATTAATGAACTAGTTGAAACAACCTCTAGAAAAAGAAATCAAAGATATTTAAATAATATTGAAAGTGTTTTAATTGAGGGCTTGAATCCAAAAAATAATTCACAAATAATGGGGAGGACAAGAACGAACAGACTTACTTTTGTCGAAATACCAAAAAATATTGGGTTTGATTATTCATTTGGTGATGAAATAAATGTCAAAATAACTGAAGCGAGGTCCTTTTCTTTAAGCGGTCAAATTTATAAGTAATTTTTCTAAAATGTTAGAAAAAGAAAAAAAATGTATTGGAATAATTTTTGGAGGAGAGTCTAACGAGCATTATGTTTCAATATCTTCCGCTAAGACCGTTTTTAAAGCCTTAATTTCTAAAACAAACATCGAAAGATTTAAAGTTAAAGCCTTTTATATAAATAAGCATGGAGTTTGGCTTGAAAACGATCAATCTCTCGAATTATTAAAAGAAAATAATCGAAATGAATCCGCCGACAAGTCCCAAGTATTACCTAAAGGAGAAATAAATTTTTTAAACAAAATTGAATTTCAAAGTGTTGATATATGGTTCCCCCTTTTGCATGGTTTAAATGGAGAAGATGGCGCAATTCATGGATTATTAAAATTCACCCAAAAACCTCTAGTGGGAGGAGGAATTCTAGGTTCTGCTCTTGGAATGGATAAAATATTGATGAAAAAAATATTTTCACATCTAGCAATTCCACAAGTAAATTATTTAGCTATCCAAAATCTTGATCTTAGTGATGATAATGTTAAAAATAATTTATCTTTTAATATTATTGAAAAATTAAAGTTACCAGTTTTTATTAAACCTGCTAATTCAGGTTCTTCACTTGGCATTTCTAAGGCCAATACCAAATCAGAAATATTTAAAGCTTTAGAAAAGGCTTGGGAAATAGACTCAAGAATTGTTATTGAGGAAGGTTTAGATGTTAGAGAACTTGAATGTGGAATAATTGGAAATTTAAAACTTTCCGCATCTGAAATTGGTGAAGTTTCCTATTCAACAGATTGGTACGATTATGATTCAAAATATTCGATGGATAATCAAATAATTATTCCAGCTGATATTGATTCTCAAATCTCTAAACAAATTAAAGATATTGCTATTCGAAGTTGTAGAGCATTAAATATTTACGGGTTCGCAAGAGTTGATTTCTTTTTAGAAAAGATTTCAAATAAAATTTTTTTGAATGAAATAAATACCATTCCTGGTTTTACAAGTAAAAGTATGTTTCCCATGCTTTGGAATGCTTCAGGTTTAAATATTGATCAACTTGTGGCTAAACTAATTGATATATCCTCAGATTTATAGATTAAAGTCAAATGTTGCATGGACTACTTTGGTTACCATTACTTTTAATCTTCATTCTATTAACAGCTCTTGGTTGGCTAGAAAGAAGAAGACAAAATCTTTTTAGGAATTGGGCTACTGGTTCTGAAATTTGCAAGTTAGATAGTTCTGGTGCAGCCTTTTTAAAAGATGGTGAATTGAGATGGAGTGCATTTGAAGCTGGAATATTTGAAGAGAAAGATAGTTTTACAATAAAAAAACTCGAACTAGTAGAGTTAATGGCCCTAACCTCAGGAGAAGCTCCTTTAACCAATGAATCTCAAGGTAAGTGTAGGCTAAGACTGGTTGGGGATGGGAAAGAAATGGATGTTCCATTTTCAGATGCAGAGAGAGCTAGAGAGTGGATGGATCAACTGATGGAAAAAGCTAGATGTGATTTGTGAAAGATAAACAAGAAGAAAAAAAAAGAAGGTTTTTTTTGTTAATTACCTTTTTATTCATTTCAAGTTATGCAACCTCTCAAACTTTAAAGAAAATTAATTACCAAGACATTTCTATTGTTGGTAGCGAATTATTTTCTATCGACGATATAGTTGCTAATTCATCTCTAAATTTTCCGACTCCATTGATATTTGTCAAAACCACATACACAGAGAAAGAATTAAAAAAAAATTTATCTCTAAAGAACGTTTCAGTTTTCAGGCAAATATTCCCTTTTGGATTAAAAATATTAATTCAAACAAGAACTCCAATAGCCTACGGCGAGAGGATTTTACAGGGGGAAAAAATAACTGGTTTTATTGATGAAGATGGTTTTTTTATAAATGAAAAATATTCAGATAAAGTAAATTTGAAAAAATTATCTAGTAAAATATTTGGATGGAAGGAAAATATTAGAGAGACGTTATCAAAAATTTTGAATTACCAAAAATATAGCGATGTTGAATTTATTACAATAACTTTCTCGCCAAATGGTTTTTTAACTTTAGAGGAAAAAAGTTTGAAAACAATATTACTAGGATTTAATCCAAAAATAATAGAAAGTCAATTAAAAGTAATCAATGATATAAAAAAACAAATAAAAGAAAATAATATTTTAAAAAAAATAGATAATATCGACATAACTGACCCCAACAATCCAAAAATTAAAGTGTTCAAACCCTAATAATTGGAAACAAATTTCATAAAAGTTTTTTTGATCAGTATAGTAATCAAAAGGGTTTAGACAAAATACTCAATTTTTTGACAAGTTAATAATTGAGGACTTTCTTCAAGAAAATCCTACATATCAGCTTAGTGAGTTCATAATGCACCCAATACTAGTATTTGATTTTATTTAGAGATGAGCTTCGGAAACAATCCAAACTTAGATCAATCAAAAGGCATCCTTCCAAGTCAAAATGCCAAAATTGAAGTAATCGGTGTAGGGGGGGGTGGAAGTAATGCTGTTAACAGGATGATTGATAGCGATCTTGAAGGCGTTTCATTCAGAGTTCTTAACACTGATGCCCAAGCCTTACTGCAGTCCTCTGCAGAACGAAGAGTTCAATTAGGTCAGAATTTAACAAGAGGTCTTGGAGCAGGAGGAAATCCAAGTATCGGTCAAAAGGCTGCAGAAGAATCTAGAGATGACCTTCAACAATCACTAGAGGGGTCCGACTTGGTTTTCATAGCAGCAGGAATGGGTGGAGGTACTGGCACAGGAGCCGCTCCGGTTGTTGCTGAAGTAGCAAAGCAAAGTGGCGCATTAACAATTGGCATAGTAACTAAACCATTTTCTTTTGAAGGAAAAAGAAGAATGCGTCAAGCAGAAGAAGGAATTGCAAGATTGGCAGAAAATGTTGATACTCTTATTGTCATACCAAATGATCGGTTAAAAGAAGTTTCTTCAGGTGCCTCTATTCAAGAAGCGTTCAGGAATGCAGATGATGTTTTAAGAATGGGAGTTCAAGGTATAAGTGAAGTAATTACCCGACCAGGTGAGGTTAATCTTGACTTTGCTGATGTGAGATCAGTTATGACTGAAGCTGGTACAGCGCTTCTTGGTGTGGGTATTGGATCTGGTCGATCTAGAGCCATAGAAGCTGCTCAAGCTGCTATTAATAGTCCATTACTAGAAGCAGGAAGAATTGATGGAGCCAAAGGTTGCCTTGTGAATATCACTGGAGGGAGAGATTTGACTCTTGACGATGTGAACTCAGTTGGAGAAGTTATTAGTGATGTTGTTGATCAGGATGCAAATATAATTGTTGGTCAAGCGGTTAATGAAGATATGGAAGGTGAGATACAAGTTACCGTTATTGCCACTGGTTTTGATACAAACCAACCATTAAAGCAACAAAGAATTAAAAATCGATTATCTACTCAATCTTTCTATAATGTTTCTGACAATAAAGACACAGGAGCAAGTATTCCAGACTTTTTAAGATTAAGACAGAATAAAAAAGATATCGAATAATCGCTAAAATTAAGTGACTCGGTTATCTCGCCTGCCTCAAGCATCCCTTGTGGCTGCTACCTTCCGATCCTGACCAGGTTTGGGCGTTAAAACCGCGAAAGGCCGAGTCAAAAACATACTAGCAATTTTTGAAAAAAAAAGATACATATTCTCTTATGTTGCCATCAGAATTAGTTAAATATAAAAAAAATTCTCAAAAGATTATTGCATTAACTGCATGGGATTCTATTTCAGGTTCTCTAGCTGAGCAATCAGGAGCAGATATTGTTCTAGTGGGGGACTCTTTAGCAATGGTGTGTTTAGGATATAAATCGACCTTGCCTGTTACTTTAGAGAATATGATTTATCACACAAATGCAGTTTCTAGAGGATTCAGCAAAGAAATAGAAGATCAGTCCTTATTGGTATGTGACATGCCTTTTCTTACTTACCAATGCGGAGAAAACAAGGCAGTGGAATATGCCGGAAAAATAATTAAAAACACTTATGCAAAGGCAGTAAAAGTTGAGGGTGCTGATCCAGAGGTACAAAATGTTATTTCAAGACTAATAAGGATGGGGATTCCTGTCATGGGACATTTAGGGCTTACTCCACAGAGCTATTTAAATCTAGGATTTAAACAACAAGGGAACAATTCAGAAAGTCACGAAAAAATCAAAAGAGATGCTTTTTCATTAGAAAAACTAGGATGTTTTTCTATAGTTTTAGAACATATTCCAGAATTACTTGCCAAAGAAATTCAAACCGAATTGAAAATACCAACAATAGGTATTGGTGCAGGAAAATTTTGTGATGGACAAGTAAGAGTTACTGCTGATTTATTAGGGCTAAGTGATAAACAACCTCCATTTTGTAAACCAATTCTTGATGGGAAAAAGTTTTTTAGTGAAAAACTAAAAGTATGGGTAGCATCTGAAAGGCTCAGTTAATTTTTTCCCACCACCTAAACATCGAAACAAGAATTTGATTGCTTAATTCCATCCCTTTTGGTTCACTCAAAAAGAATCTGTTTCCTCTTTTAATCAAAAGCCCAGTTTCTTGGAAGGGTTCCCATTCTTTTAATAACTTTGTTAATGCTTTTTTGGACTTTTTATAATCCCAAT
Source organism: Prochlorococcus sp. AG-686-M10 (assembly GCA_003210275.1). GTDB lineage: Bacteria > Cyanobacteriota > Cyanobacteriia > PCC-6307 > Cyanobiaceae > Prochlorococcus_A. The sequence continues at coordinate 12,163 of QCVU01000012.1, read as the reverse complement.
TTTGTTCATTTACTAACTCATAAATATTGATGCCTTCTTTAAGTCTCATTCCTAACATAATTTTCTCATCTAATTCTTTATAAATATTTTCTTGGTTAACGAGTGAATGCTCTAATTCGATTTCGCATTGATTAGTTACCCATTTTTTATAATCTTTACTAATTCTTGGCCTTGTAAAATTCTCTCCCCAAGGTGAACTAGTGGATCCTTGACCAAAACTCCACCATCCTAGACCTTTCCAATAAACTCTATTATGTCTTGATTGATGTCCAGGGACAGAATAATTGGAAATTTCATATCTTGTATAACCTGACGCTTTTAAAATAAAATTTGTTAGCTCACTATTTTTAAAAGCCTCATCATCATCTGGTAATGGTAGTTTACCTAAATCAACTAATTTCTTAAAAACAGTTCCCTCCTCAATACTTAAATCATAAATTGATATATGTGGAGGGCAGAACTTTAAAGATTGTCTTAAGTTTTCTTGCCATTTTTTAAAACCACTTTTTGGTAAATTTTGAATTAAATCCAAACTCCAACTTTTTATAAAACCATGATCATATGCTTTCTTTAACCAAAAACAAGATTTTTCTGCATCTTTGCTGCCATGTCTTCTTCCTGCCTGTTCTAGAACCTGATTATTAAAACTTTGAACTCCAAGACTAAACCTATTTATCCCGGCCTTTATAAAGCCATATAGATCATCTTCATTAAAACTGGCTGGATCAACCTCCATTGTAATTTCAGCACCATAATCAATTCCGTAACTCTCCTTAAAAAGATTTATTAAATCTTTAATCTGCAAGGGATTTAAAACTGAAGGAGTTCCTCCACCGATATAAATTGTTGAAAGAGGAGATTTATGTTTGATTGATAATATTTCTTTATTTAAATAGGTCAAATATTCTTTTACTGTTTTACTTCCATAACCCTCTAAACTATCAATATTATTTCCTAAAGGTATAACTGCAAAATCACAATAGAAACATCTTCTGTGGCAAAAAGGTATGTGTACGTAAGCACTTCTTGGAAACTTATTCATAATACAAACAAAATATTAAGCTTTAAAAAAAACCATAGAGGAGTTTAAAAAATAAAATCTTTATTTACTCAATTAATAAACCCTAGTAGATTATATATATGACAGATATCTTAGTACTAATTTTATTTGTATTGTCTGGAGCGGCATCAGGATGGCTTGGGGTTGATCTTCTACCAATAGAAATACTTCAACAGGTCTCAAACGTAGAAGGTTTTAGAGTTGTACTTGCGATAATAGGATTTTTTATTGGACTAGCAGCAGGTTTTGTATTTTTACAGCTTAGGAAGACATTCCTTGATCAAATACGCACAATGCCTACAGATTTACTAATTAGTAGGGCGGTAGGTTTAATTTTAGGATTACTTGTTGCAAATCTACTACTTGCTCCAATATTGTTGATTCCGTTTCCAAGGGAAGTATTTTTTGCAAAACCTTTAGCAGCCATTCTTAGTAATTTTTTCTTTGGGGCACTTGGCTATAAATTAGCTGATACTCACGGCAGGACATTGTTAAGACTATTTAACCCGACTAATACTGACGCATATTTAGTAAACGAAGGAATAATTCCAGCAGCAAGCCCAAAAATTCTTGATACCAGTGTAATTATTGATGGAAGGATAAATGGTTTATTAAGCTGTGGATTACTTGAAGGTCAATTAATTGTAGCCCAAAGTGTAATTGATGAGCTACAAACTTTAGCTGACTCTAGTAGTAATGAAAAAAGAGGGAAAGGAAGAAGAGGTCTTAAATTATTGAAAGAGTTAAGAGAACTCTATGGAAGGAGACTTGTAATAAATCCAACTAAATATGAGGGTAATGGGGTAGATGAAAAACTTCTAAGAATTACTGAGGATATGGCAGGTACTTTAATTACCGCAGACTATAATCTCTCTCAGATTGCAGAAGTCAAAGAATTAAAAGTTATGAATTTGAGCGATTTAGTTATAGCTTTAAGGCCAGAAGTACAACCTGGAGAATCACTCAATATAAAAATAGTCAGAGAAGGTAAAGAAAAATTGCAAGGAATTGGATATTTAGACGATGGGACAATGGTCGTAATTGATGATGCAAAGAATTTTGTTGGTGAAAGATTAGACATAGTTATTACTGGAGCATTGCAAACTCCCACTGGAAGAATGGTATTTGGGAAATTGATAAATAATCCTGAGTCAAACAAATCTTTTAAATCTCCAGCGACACAGGGCTAAATCTAGCTAGAATCATAACAATATTTATTTTGTGGAACATATGACTGTATCTGCTCCCTATTACGGCGAGAATACCGCTATGAGGACTCCGCCACCAGATTTGCCTTCACTTCTGCTAAAGGAGAGAATTGTATACTTGGGATTGCCTTTATTTTCAGACGATGACGCTAAAAGACAATTAGGAATGGATGTTACTGAGCTCATTATTGCTCAACTCCTTTATCTGGAATTTGATGATCCAGATAAACCTATTTATTTTTATATAAATTCAACAGGTACTAGTTGGTATACCGGCGATGCGGTGGGTTTTGAAACAGAAGCTTTTGCTATTTGCGATACCATTAATTACATTAAACCACCTATTCATACAATTTGTATTGGACAAGCAATGGGTACAGCGGCAGTCATTTTATCTTCAGGAACAAAAGGTCATAGAGCAGCTCTTCCACATGCCTCTATTGTCCTTCATCAACCAATTAGCGGTGCTAGAGGGCAAGCAACTGATATCCAAATAAGGGCAGAAGAGGTTTTGAAAAACAAAAAATCAATGCTCGAGATCTTATCACGCAACACTGGTAAAAGTATTGAAGAGCTTTCGAAAGATTCTGACAGGATGAGTTATCTTAATCCTCAAGAAGCTTTAGATTATGGCGTAATTGATAGGATACTCACCAGCCAAAAAGATTTGCCAAATAATATTTAATCCTTACTTTTAACTAACTACTTTTTAAAATTATGCCAATAGGAACTCCAAGCGTGCCTTATAGACTTCCAGGAAGTCAATACGAAAGATGGGTAGACATTTACACAAGATTGGGGGTTGAGAGGATTTTATTCCTCGGACAAGAAGTAAATGATGGAATTGCAAACAGCTTAGTTGCTCAAATGCTCTACCTCGATTCTGATGATAATACAAAACCTATTTATCTTTATATAAATAGTCCTGGGGGATCAGTTACTGCCGGTTTGGCAATTTATGACACTATCAAATACGTTAAAAGTGACGTGGTCACTATATGCGTAGGTCTTGCAGCCTCAATGGGAGCATTTTTATTGGGAGCTGGTACAAAAGGTAAAAGGGTTGCTCTTCCTCATAGTCGAATTATGATTCATCAACCTCTGGGGGGGACTTCACAACGTCAGGCAAGTGATATTGAAATAGAAGCTAGAGAAATATTGAGAATTAAAGATATGTTGAACCACTCTATGGCCGATATGACAGGACAATCATTTGAAAAAATAGAGAAAGATACTGACAGGGATTATTTTCTAAGTGCTGAAGAAGCTAAAAACTATGGGCTAATTGACAGAGTAATTTCACATCCAAGTGAGGCCAGCTAGCTCTAATTATCTAAAATTAAAATTTAAATATTAATTTTTAAATGAGCAATTATATGGTTTATTTACACGTTTAATGTCTAAAATATTAACTATCAAAAGTTAAGAAATTACAACTAATGACACAACTCTTTTATGACACAGATGCTGACCTAAGTTTATTAAAAAATAAAACTATCGCAATAATAGGCTACGGTTCACAAGGCCATGCACATGCTTTAAATCTTAAAGACAGTGGAATGGATGTAATTGTAGGGTTATACAAAGGTAGTAAATCTGAAAGCAAAGCTATTAATGATGGATTAAAAGTATTTACTGTTTCTGAAGCTTGTGAAAAAGCAGATTGGATTATGATACTACTTCCAGATGAGTTCCAAAAAGATGTTTATATCAAAGAGATAGAACCAAACTTAAAAGCAGGTAAGATATTAAGTTTTGCTCATGGATTTAATGTAAGATTCGAACTCATAAAGCCACCTAATTTTGTTGACGTTGTAATGATTGCGCCAAAAGGGCCTGGGCACACTGTTCGTTGGGAATATCAGAATGGCCAAGGAGTTCCTGCTCTTTTTGCAGTTGAACAAGATTATTCAGGCAATGCGAGATCATTAGCCATGTCTTATGCCAAGGGTATTGGAGGTACGAGAGCTGGGATTCTTGAAACGAATTTCAAAGAAGAAACTGAAACAGATCTTTTTGGAGAACAGGCAGTTCTATGTGGTGGTTTATCAGAACTTGTTAAATCTGGATTTGAAACTCTCGTTGAGGCAGGATATCAACCCGAACTAGCATATTTTGAGTGTTTACACGAAGTAAAGTTAATTGTCGACCTAATGGTCAAGGGAGGACTATCTCAAATGAGAGATTCAATTTCAAATACTGCAGAATATGGTGATTATGTGAGTGGGAAAAGACTTATAAATAGTGATACAAAGAAAGAAATGCAGAAAATCTTAAAAGATATTCAAGATGGTACTTTCGCTAAGAATTTTGTGGATGAATGTGATAATAACAAACCCTTAATGACAAAATTAAGAGAAGAAAACTCTAAACACCAGATAGAAAAAGTTGGGAAAGGTCTTCGTGCTATGTTCAGTTGGCTGAAATAAATTTATTTTTTATATTTATTGGCTCGATTGGTTTTGATCTATTAATAGGTGATCCAAGGTTTATCATTCATCCTGTTCAAATAATTGGAATATATATTAAACAAACAACAAATTTTTTTATCCATAATTTCAAGAAAAATAAGAGAATATTATTTTGGGGAGGATTATTTATTGCACTATCCACTATCGGGATAAGCTTCATAACGGGTAAGATTATCGAATTAATTTTCATTCAATCAAAAAGCAATTTTATTTTTGGAATATTAATTTTCTTAGGCTTATCGAGTTGTTTAGCTTCAAAAAGTCTAATCTCGAGCGTAAAAGAAATTTCATGTCTTATAAACGACAACATAACTGATCAAAAGACTGTACAAATAATTAAAGAAAAAGTTCAAAGAATTGTAAGTAGAGATGTGAGTACATCTTCGTTAGAGCACCTTTTGAGATCAAGTAGTGAAAGTCTTACAGAAAATTCAGTTGATGGGATTTTTGGACCGCTTTTTTGGATATTTATTGGAACAGTTTTTATCAAATTTTCAATTTTTCTTCCAGGTCCTTTATCACTTGGCTTTTCATATAAAGCAATAAGTACTTTGGATTCAATGATCGGCTATAAATATGACCAGTATAAATATCTAGGTTTTTTTAGTGCAAAAATTGAAGATTATTCAACTTTCCTTCCAAGTAGATTAGTTTTATTAACATTACCTTTGGTTAGTTATAAAATTAAGAAATATATTTCTATCATTAAAGAAAGTTACTCTGATGGAATTAAATATGATTCTCCTAATTCTGGTATTTCAGAGGCCATTTTTGCATATATTTCCAATATTAAATTAGGAGGTGAGAATAAATACAATGATGAAATTATTAAAAAGCCAATTATCAATTCCAATGGTGATATTTGCTCCAAAGAAAAAATAAATCTTATTTGTCAATTAATTTTAAGACTTCAAATACTATGGATAATTATATTTATCATAATTTTTTTTAATATTTGAATTCCAAATCAAAGAAATTTGTTTTAAGTCACTATTATTATTAAAAAGACATTTTTCATGAAAGAAGAAAATCCTCCAATAGAGAATGCGGATAATAGTCCTATTAAGAATCCAAATGAAGATTTAAATAATACATCTACTGATAGTGAATATTCAAAGTGGGTTGATAATCAAGGGGACGAAGTTAAAAATGTTTTTGGATTTAATAGCAGTGCTGAACTTGTTAATGGCAGAGCAGCTATGATTGGCTTTTTAATGCTCTTAATAACCGAATTAGTTTTCAAAGGAAGACCTGTTACTTCCTCGATCTTTGGTATAAATTAAAAATGGAAGAAAAAAAATCTAATCCCCTAAAAATTTTCCTATACATTTCAGCTTGGGTAATAATTTGGGGAACATTTGGTTCCCTTATAGATTTTCCTCTTTATAAAAATAATATCTATCAAGAGGGAAGTATCTATCAATATCTAACTTTTACAATTACAGCATTCATATCAATTTTGAGTGCCAAATTCTTTTATAAAAAAATTAAGCTATAAAAACTTATACCTATATTTTTTGATAATTTTTGCTGACTCTGAATTATCCTGAGTCTCATAGAGTATCCATTGATGAGTTTCAGTATCATGATCACAACCTAAACGACCTGATTCGTCAGGTAAATTAGAAAGGTATGAATGACATGACTGATCTGCCTCGAAAGCAGAATCATAACCAGTTAAAAAGTATATTAAAAATCCAATGAGTGTAACCGATAGAACTACTTGAAAAAATAAGCTAACTATTTTCATGAATTTCCTCTCAAAATTTAAATATATCACTTTTAAAAATCTGTCGATAAAAAATTAAGCTATCGCCCTACATTAAAGATAAAATCATGGAATCCTTGATTATTAAGATACAAAATAACCATAAGTACTAAAATTATATTTAAAGCTAATACAACTGAACCAAATATATTTATCTGCTTTTTTCCTGGCAAGGTATAAGTAAATTTTTTTCCTTTAAGAAAAGCAGCTAACCCTTTTTTCTCTTTCTTAAACTCCTTAATAGTTTTATCATTTTTAACTTCACTTTCAGAAAAACCTTTAACCATTTCAACCTACATAACAAATCAATAATATTCTAAATTTGAAAATTTCTTCAAGAATTAACAATTTTTAATCACATATGGAAGCATTATTCCATTTTTATTTTTCTTTAACTTTTTAAAGTAATAAGCTTCAATAAGTTCTGTCTGTAACCCCAAAATACTTGCCTGACATTTATATCTATTCTGCTCAGACTCGACTACCTGCAATTTCTCAATTTCCAAAAATAAGTTACTACATACTCTAACTTGCAAATTTTTAAAGCATTCATTTGCTTTTCTTAAAATTTCCGATTTAGTTGGTAATTGTTCCGCAACAACAGGATTTAATAAAACAAACAAAGGAAGTGCGAAACTCATGAATTTCTTATAACTAAAAAGAGTCAAAAAGTAAAAATCCTCCTAAAAATCATGTTTATAAATAATATTAAAAAAAAATCAATCCTTTTTTCTTAAAAAAAAAAGGTGCTCAAAAAGAACACCTAAATTAAGGACAAATTAAGCTATTGAAATATTAGCCTTGAACTCTATCCTTGAAGAGTTTTCCTGCTGAAAATGTAGGAACTCTTTTAGCGGGAATCGCAATTTTTTCCCCTGTTTTGGGGTTTAAGCCCTGTCTAGCAGAGCGGTCCCTTGGCTCAAAAGAACCAAATCCTAGTATGGAGACTTTTTTGCCTTCCACTACTGAATCAACGATCGTTTCAATAGCTGCATCAACAACTAAAGATACATCTGTTTTTGTGAGCTCAGTACGAGCAGCTACAAGATTTACTAAATCAGCTTTGTTCATTGAATTGTTTATATAGCAGAGATTTGAAAGACAAGAGTTTTAAAATCAAGTCTAATTACCTCGAACTTGCATATCATATGGAGCAAACACACATACGGCAACCAAAAATGCCGGCAGCGCAAAGCTTTATACAAAATTTAATGACATTTTTAGCTTTTCAATAATATTGTTAGATCTTAAACTTTTATGAGCACTTAAAGTTACTTTAGCCAAAACAATAGAGCAGAAGTCCTGCGGTAACTCATTTATTTAAAAAAGTTTATTTTCTTATTATGAAAAAAATTCATATTAAAAAGTATTTAATTTAAGAATTTCAAATATTTATTATTTTTTATTAACTTTCAGATATATTTCCTTCTCAGCACATGATGGGGATATTCTTTCCATTTTGAAATCAAAAAGTTCAGTAGCATCTTAGGTTTGAACCCAGGCATTGAACTTTTTTATGTATAAATATAAAACCAAGAAAAGGTTATTCAATTAGTAACAATAAAATTCTGTAATTTTTAAAAATATTGATGAGTGAAACATCAAATTTGATTTTATTTTTAAATTTTACACTTATGATTTGAATGTTTGAATTATTTAATTAAGTTAGTTCATTCATTAAAAAAAATCAAAGAAATAAAGAAACAGTGAATGATATAAAGGTGGGAAAACCATTACCTCTGGGTAGTTCAATAACTTCAGAAGGAGTCAATTTCTCTCTAATCGCTTCAAATGCAGAATATATAGAAATTTTATTATTTGAGAAAGAAGATTCAGTTGCTCCTAAAACAATCTTTAAATTAGATCATTTTCATAAGACTGGTTCTTACTGGCATGCTGAAATAAATAATCTCAAAGAGGGTTCAATCTATGCTTTTAGAGTAAAACAGAAGGATAATGAGCTAAACAAAAATTATTCTAAAACAGTTCTAATTGATCCTTGTTCAAGAGGCATTACTGGATGGAGTAAATACAAAAGAAATAATGCGCTCAACAATATAGATAACATGGATTGCTGTCTAAAAAGTGTCGTTTGTGATAGAAAACTTTTTAATTTTAAAGATTACCCTAGACCTAAACATTCATGGAAAGAAACTATCATTTATGAGTTGCATATCAAGGCCTTTACTCAACCCTCTAATGAAGAAGAAAGTTGTTTTAAAAAATTCTTAAAAAAAATCCCATATCTTAAAGAACTTGGTATAACAAGTATTGAATTACTTCCAGTATTTTGTTTCGACCCAAATGACGCTCCTAATGGATTAGAAAATTTCTGGGGATATAGTCCTATTAACTGGTTTACTCCACATTTTCAATATCTTTCGAATATTTCCGCCAAACAAAATAGAGAAGAATTTAGAAAGTTTGTGGAAGAATGCCATAAAGCAGACATTGAAGTCATTTTAGATGTGGTTTATAACCATACCTCTGAAGGTGATTATCAAGGACCTGCTATATCTTGGAAAGGGATAGATGAAAATCTTTACTATTTCATCGATAAAGATAAAAATTATCAGGATGTCTCTGGATGTGGAAATACAATTGCAGCAAATAGAGGCTTAGTTAGAAAATTAATAATAGAGTCATTAAAATGCTGGGTAAATGAATTAGGCATTGATGGTTTTAGATTTGATTTAGGTATTGCCTTGTCTAGAGGTGAAGATCTCATCCCTCTTGATAATCCACCAATTTTTGAAGATATTGAATGTGAGCCTGAACTTGCCGATATCAAATTTATTAGTGAGCCTTGGGATTGTGGAGGATTATATAAATTAAACGATTTCCCCTCTAAGAAAACATTTACATGGAATGGGCATTTCAGAGATGACTTGAGAAGATTTTGGAAAGGAGATAAAGATACTGCTTGGAACATGAGTGACAAAATCAAAGGGAGTCCATCACATTACAAAGAAAATAATTTCTTACCAAAGTCTATAAATTTCATAACTTCTCACGATGGATTTACACTAAAAGATTTAGTTAGCTTTAACAAAAAACATAATTTCGCAAATAAAGAGCAAAATAGAGATGGAGATAATCATAATAATTCATGGAATCATGGAGTGGAAGGACCTACATCAGACTTATTAATTAAAAAATTAAGAAAGCGGCAACAAAAGAATTTACTTTTGAGTTTATTTATTTCAAAAGGAGTCCCTATGTTGCTAATGGGTGATGAAATCGGAAGATCTCAAGGTGGTAATAATAATTCTTGGTGCCAAAATAATTCTTTGGGTTGGATGAATTGGGATGAAAATCAACAAGATTTAGAACTATTAAATTATCTAAAATATTTAATAAAAATAAGAAAAAAATTTATTAATTTTTTTAATCCTATTTCTTCAAGAAATAAAAAAGAAATTGACAATTTTGTAAATTATTATTCGCATGGTGCAAAGTTAGAAAGTCCAGATTGGAGTAGTTGGTCACATACAGTTGCATTAAGCATTAATAAAGGTGAAAATAATCCTTTAATTTGGGCTGGTTTAAATGCATATTCAAAAAGTATTGATTTTCACCTACCAAAATCCAAAAGTAAATGGTTCAAAGTTATTGATACTAATCAGTCTGAAACTACTAATCCTATTCCCCTTACAGATACTTTTATAAAAGTAAATAACAGAAGCTCTGTGTTAATTATTTCAGAGGAAGTATTTGGAACAAAAAATAATATAATCTAAAAGCGGGCGGCGGGAATCGAACCCGCATCTTCAGCTTGGAAGGCTGAGGTTTTACCACTAAACCACGCCCGCAATAAGTAATAGAATTACCTTTGCAATAATACATTATCAAACAATCAACAAAGTAAAAAGATTGGAAAATTCACACTCAAAAAATATAATCAGATCAAGAACTAGATTAATGTTCTCTTATGGACTTGGAGATGCAGGCACAGGCTTAGCTGCCACACAATTTGGCTTCTTCCTCTTTAGATTCTTTATTTGTTCAGCAGGTTTACCAGTTTTAATTGCAGGTTCATTACTAATGTTGATAAAAATATGGGATGCAATAAACGACCCATTAATAGGATGGTTAAGTGACAGGACCAAATCAAGATGGGGGCCAAGGATCCCTTGGATGCTTTTTGCTGCAGTGCCTCTTGGGCTTTCTTTGGCGGCAATTTGGTGGATCCCCTCAGGTCCTGTAATAAACAAAACGTTTTACTATACTTTGATTTCAATAATAGTGATGACTGCTTATACGAGTATTAATCTTCCTTTTGCAGCTTTGTCTACAGAAATCTCAGAAAAAACTTCAATAAGAACTAGATTAAATGCCGCTAGATTTACAGGCTCAATAATAGCTGGTTTAACTGGTTTAGTAATAGCTGGAGTGGTTTTAAATTCAGAAGGATTAGCTAATAACGAATATTTTTTGATGGGCAAAATTAGCGGTTTTATAGCAGTAATAACAACCTTGATATCTTGCTGGGGACTAGCCCCATATGCCAAAAAAGCTAGGCGACCATCTGGGAAAGCGGAACCAATTAAACTTCAATTTAAAAGAATATTTAATAACAAAAAATTTCTCAAAGTAATTTCTTTATACATTTTACTTTGGTGTGCCTTGCAGTTAATGCAAACAGTCGCCTTAATTTATGTAGAGGATGTTCTTAATGTGCCTTCAGAAATTGCTAACTGGGTTCCAATACCCTTTCAAATAAGTGCACTTGTAGGATTACAAATATGGGCAAGAGTTTCAAATAAGTTGAACAGAATTACAGCTTTAAACTATGGTGCAATTATTTGGATTGTTTCATGTACAGCAGCATTATTTTTACCTTCTTTATCAAAAGTTTCATCTTTAGAAGGTGGCTTATTCTTTAATTTTAATAACCTTATTTTATTTGTAATTTTAATATTCATAATCTGTTTAATTGGGATAGGAGCTTCAACTGCATACTTAATCCCTTGGTCACTACTTCCTGATGCAATAGATGAAGATCCAGAAAAACCAGCAGGCCTTTATACTGCTTGGATGGTTCTTATTCAGAAAATTGGCATTGGACTAAGTGTTCAAATATTAGGTTTATTACTATACGTATCTGGTTATCAATCATGCTTTGTGGACAATTCCAGTTTAAATATCATTGAACAATCATCTTTAGCTCAATTAACCATTAGGCTATGTATTGGTTTTATACCTTCTTTATTAGTAATAATTGGACTACTTATAATGCGAAAGTGGGATCAAAAATTATTAACCAACTAATATAAAAACATGTATTATCCGAAGTTTTTTAAAAGACTTGTAAGTAGCCTCATAATTGGAGGGCAAGCAATTAATTATATATTTAAAGGTAAAATTTCAAAAAACGATCTTTTTGAACAACTGATGGAATCAGGTCCTGGAAGTTTACTAATTGTTTTAATAACAGGCATTGCGGCTGGCACTGTTTTTAATATTCAGGTAGCTTCCCAACTTACAAGCATGGGTGTTTCAAGTGAAATAGGGGGCTTACTAGCTGTTGGAATGGCAAGAGAAATGGCGCCTCTTCTAACTGCTACTTTAATGACTGGCAAAGTCGCTACTGCATATGCGGCTCAACTTGGAACAATGAAAGTTACTGAACAAATAGAGGCAATAACAATGTTAA
>QCVU01000011.1 GCA_003210275.1 Prochlorococcus sp. AG-686-M10 | reverse complement strand
AGGATCCGAAAGAAGAGCGTTAAATCCATACATCATCTTACCTTGAGCAGCCTGAACAAACTGAGCGAATACAGGTTCGATCAAAATTTGTTTTTCAGGATTTCCAAAAGCTACAACAACATCGTTATGTACATATATTCCTAATGTATGAAAACCTAGGATCATAGTCACCCAGCTTAAATGACTTATAAGAGCTTCTTTTGTTCCTAATACACGAGCTAATACATTATCTTTATTCAGTTCGGGATCATAGTCTCTAACAAAGAATATTGCTCCATGAGCAAAAGCACCAACCATTAAAAACATGGCTATGTACTGATGATGGGTGTATAAAGCTGACTGTGTCGTGTAATCTCTTGCAATAAAGGCATAGGAAGGAAGAGCTCCCATATGTTGAGCAACTAAGGAAGTAGCTACACCAAGAGCAGCTAACGCTAAACCTAGTTGAAAGTGAAGAGAATTAGTAACAGTTTCATAGATACCATCATGATTAATTCCAAAACTACCTTTATGAGGATCTAGTGGATGTCTTGTATTATGTGCTTCTGTAATTTCTTTTAGACTATGTCCAATACCGAAGGTATTTCTATACATATGTCCAGCAATTATAAATACAGTACCTATTGCAATATGATGGTGAGCTATGTCAGTTAACCATAAAGCTTCACTTTGAGGATGAAGCCCACCTAAAAAAGTAAATATTGCTGTGCCAGCACCCTCTGATGTTCCAAATACTTGTTCTAATGTATCTGGATTCTGAGCATATGCTCCCCAGTTAAGTGTAAAGAAAGGAGCTAAACCTGCAGGATGAGGAAGAACTGTTAACCAATTATCCCAACCTACATGAATACCTCTAGATTCAGGAATTGCAACGTGAACTAAATGTCCTGTCCAGGCAATACTACTAAAACCAAATAAAACGGCAAGATGATGATTTAATCTAGATTCGTTGTTTTTAAACCATGCAAGTGATGGTCTGAATTTTGGTTGCAAATGTAGCCAACCAGCAAATAAGGTCCAACAAGCCAAGATACTCATAAAAATTGAAGCTTGGAACAGTTGCTCGTTAGTTCTCATTCCAATTGTGTACCACCAATGATATAAGCCTGAATAAGCTATATTTACAGGTCCGCTGGCTCCTGCCTGTGTCATTGCTTCGGTAATACCTGATCCAAAATGAGGATCCCAAATAGCATGAGCTATAGGACGAACATGAGTTGGATCAAGTACAAATTGCTCAAAATTACCTTGCCAAGCGATATGGAAAAGATTACCTGCTACCCAAAGGGCAATTATTGCTAGATGTCCGAAATGTGTAGAAAATAACTTTTGATAAAGCTTTTCTTCAGTCATACCATCATGACTTTCAAAGTCATGAGCAGTAGCTATGCCGTACCATATTCGGCGGGTTGTTGGGTCCTGAGCTAGACCCTGGTTAAATGCTGGAAATTTTGTTGCCATTGAATTAAAAAGGTGAAGTTCAGGTTATTTAGCCAATCCCGAAAAGGCGAGCATGGAAGAATGCCCAAGTAGTAGCTATGCCGCCCACTAAGAAGTGAGTTACACCAACTGCACGACCTTGAGTAATTGATAGTGCTCTTGGCTGAATTGTTGGAGCAACTTTCAATTTATTATGTGCCCAAACAATTGATTCAAATAGCTCTTGCCAGTAACCTCTTCCACTGAAAAGGAACATTAAGCTAAATGCCCAAATAAAGTGAGCACCTAAGAACATTAAGCCGTACATACTTATTGCTTGACCATAACTTGTCAATACTTGTGCTGCCTGAGCCCATAAAAAGTCTCGTAACCATCCGTTTATAGTGATTGCACTTTGTGCAAAATTCCCTCCTGTTAGCCCCCAAACATCACTTTGCATTTTCCAAGAAAAATGGAAAATAACAATTGATAGACAGTTATACATCCAGAAAAGTGCTAAGAAAACATGGTCCCAAGAGGAAACTTGGCATGTACCTCCTCTACCAGGGCCATCACATGGGAATCTGAACCCTAGTGATGCTTTATCAGGGATTAATCTTGAGCTTCTGGCATAAAGGACACCTTTAAGAAGAATCAAAACTGTTACATGTATTTGGAATGCGTGTATGTGGTGAATCATCAAATCAGCTGTTCCCAAAGGAATTGGGGCAATCGCAACCTTGCCACCTACTTCAACTAAACTTCCGTTAAATACTTCACTTATAGCTTTATGAGGTAAGGCTTCTGCTGTACCTGCCAATATTGAAGTACCGACGGCGGAAGCTTGAATGCTTTGAACCCATTGAGCAAATATTGGTTGAAGCTGAATTGCGGAATCACTAAACATATCTTGAGGTCTTCCTAAAGCTCTCATTGTGTCGTTATGAATATAGAGTCCAAAACTATGGAAACCTAACCACATACAAACCCAATTAAGGTGACTTATTAACGCATCTCTAGCTTTTAAAATCCTGTCTAGAACATTATCTATATGTTTTGCTGGATCGTAATCTCTTACCATCGCTATACCTGCATGGGCTCCAGCTCCAACTATAAATAATCCACCTATCCACATATGATGAGTAAATAAACCAAGCACAGTCATGTAATCAGTCGCAATATATGGATACGGAGGCATCGCATACATATGATGAGAGATCAAGATACTAAGAGAACCGAGCATTGCTAAGTTAACAGAAAGCTGTGCATGTCTACTTTCAGCCATAAAGTCAAAAAGACCTTGGTGCCCCTTAGGTGCTGGGAAAAGAATAGGATCTCCTTGTTGTGCATCTAATATTTCTTTCATACTATGACCAATTCCATAGTTAGTCCTATACATATGACCAGCAATTATAAATAAAACAGCAATTGCAACATGATGGTGTGCAATATCAGTCATCCATAAACTTCCTGTTACTGGATTAAGTCCTCCCTTGAAAGTTAAGAAATCTGAAAAAGCAAACCAGTTTAAACTAAAGAAATTACCTGTACCGCTTGCAAGTCCTGGAAATATTTGACCAACAATTTGAGGATCACACAATTGATGAGGCATTGGCATGTCAGCAATTGTCGCTATCTCTTTACCATTAATAAGTAGTGGGCTTCCAGCATCAATAGCATCTAAAAGAGCTGCTGTAGGAGCACCAATATGAATAACATGACCCGCCCAAGCTAAAGAACCAAGTCCTAAAAGACCTGCGAGATGATGATTCATCATTGACTCAACATCTTGGAACCATTCCATTTTTGGAGCAGCTTTATGATAGTGAAAGATACCTGCATGAAGCATTAGTGCAGCCATTACTACTGCCCCAATAGCTAATGCCATCAATTCACTTTCATTTGTAATACCCCAAGCTCGCCACATGTGGAATATTCCAGAACTTATTTGAATACCGTTATAGTTAGCACCCAAATCACCATTAAGCATCTCTTGCCCAACTATTGCCCAAACTTGTTGAGCTCCAGGTTTTACATGAGTAGGATCAGCTAACCATCCTGAATAATTTGAAAATCTTGCTCCATGGAAAAATGCAGCGCTCATCCATATAAAAATGACAGCAAGATGTCCGAAATGAGCTGAGAATATTTTTCTTGTAGCTTCTTCAGCATCTCCTGTGTGTATATCAAAATCATGGGCATCTGCGTGCAGATTCCAAATCCAAGTTGTGGTTTTTGGACCTTTGGATAATTTACTAGACCAGAAACCTGGTTTATCTAATTTGGCAAAATCAATAGGTCTGGGATCAGCCTTGACGGGAGATTCCAAAATCTTTTTGTCTTTTTCTCCACTTTCTGGTGGGCTAATGGTCATCTAGCACCTCTAAATAATTGACCCTTAAGTAGATTTATCACACCTATAAAGCTACTTATTAATAGTAGGCTTTTAAGGAACGAGCGAATCAAAACTTAAGATTTTCGTTACCAAAAATAAT
The DNA here is from genome assembly GCA_003210275.1 of Prochlorococcus sp. AG-686-M10. Taxonomy (GTDB): domain Bacteria; phylum Cyanobacteriota; class Cyanobacteriia; order PCC-6307; family Cyanobiaceae; genus Prochlorococcus_A. The sequence goes on along the minus strand of QCVU01000011.1, from coordinate 21,643 downwards.
AGGCTAAAGATTCTTTGATCATGCAGGAAAGTAACAAATGTTTCATTGATTGTTACTTTTCAATATTTCTATTAAATCCCTTTACATAACAAGGTTCTAAGTATATTTACTCATTAAGCTCGAATAAATCTTAAATTTCTTTTTATATTTCAGTCCATATTCTTTAATTACAGCAACAAGATATAATTTTTAGAAGATATAAAAGAACTTTTTAAAATTGAAAGGAATTGCAATAGGTTTTTCAGATACTTCACAAGAGATTTTAAAGAGACTAATAAAAACAGAATTTATCAATGAGATTTATGTCGCGAGTTCATCTCTTAAAACTTTAAAGAAAGACCATAATATTTTATCAATAAAGCCAAAATCAATTCTGCGAGAAAAATGGGACAAATTAGATTTGATTATATTTATCGGATCAGTAGGTGCATCAATTAGACTTATTTCTCCTTTATTATCCTCCAAAGATAAAGATCCTGGAGTAGTTGTTATTGATAAGAATGGATCAAAAATTGTTCCTATCATTGGAGCTCATCAATCAAATATCCAAAACATTGCATTTCAGATATGTAATTTATTTGGTGGCGAAATTATAGAGACTAATAATTCAATTGACCAGAATTACTTGAATATTGACTCGTTTGGAAATCAATGGGGATGGAAAAGATCTGGAGATATAAAAGACTGGTCAAAATTAGTAATAAAGCAATCTAACAATAAAGAGATTTTTTGTAGCCAATTATCAGGCAATAATTTATGGAGAAATTCTGCAGCTGGAAATACTATTAAGCACTTATCAGATAAAGATTATGAGAAAAAGAAATCAAGTTTTCATATATCTGTATTTGGTAATCATAAAAATACTTGGCATCCACCAACTTTATGGATCGGTTTAGGTTGTGAGAGAAATACTAGCAAAGAATTAATTGAAGAATCTTTACAAAATTTTTTAACCACTAATAATTTATCTCCATTATCAATAGCTGGTTTTGCAACTGTTGATTTAAAAAAAGATGAGCAGGCAATTTTAGAGATCTCAAAAGAAAAAAATTTACCTATAAAATTTTTTACATCTCAAGAACTCTCCGCAATCAATACCCCAAACCCATCAAATGTAGTACTAAATGAAATTGGTACACCTTCAGTTGCTGAGGCATCTTGCATTCTGGCTGCAGGAAAAGGTTCAAAACTATTGAAAGAAAAGATAATTTTTAAAAGTACCGATTCTTCAAAAAGTACTTTTGGAGCAGTAACTATTGCAGTCTGTGAATCTAAAAATCAATATTCTCCATTAACTGGTGAGATTCATGTTGTAGGTAGTGGACCAGGAGATATTTCCTATTTAACAAATGATGCTAGAAAAGCTTTATCAAAATGTTCAATTTGGATTGGATACAAAATGTATTTAGATCTAATTAAACCTCTTAAAAGAAAAGATCAAGTAATGATTGAAAGCAATCTTACTGAAGAAAAAGAGAGATGTGAGAAAGCTATAAAACTTGCTGAAGAGGGAATAAAAGTAGCACTAATATCCTCAGGAGATGCAGGTTTTTATGGTATGGCTGGCCTACTTTTAGAATTAATTCAAAAAATTAATAAAGATTTTAGGCCTTCATTTGAAGTACATCCAGGAATAAGTAGCATGCAGTTGGCTGCGGCACTGGGTGGAGCTCCCTTGATGAATGACTTCTGTTCAATAAGCTTGAGTGATAAGTTAACCCCTTGGGAATCTATAGAAAAAAGAATTGCAGGCGCTTTATTGGGAGACTTTGTAATTGCCATTTTCAATCCACAATCGCTTGAGAGGAATTGGCAATTGAAAAGAGCTATAGAGCTATGCTTAGGATATAGACCAGGAAATACTCCAGTCTTAGTAGGAAGACAAGTAGGCAGGGAAAATCAATCCAAGAGCTTTTTTAATTTAGATAGCATACCTTTTCAGGATATAGATATGCTATCAATCATTATTATTGGTAATTCTAAAACCACTTTAGTTGATGAAATATTTTTAACTCCAAGAGGATATTTATAAAAAGTAATTCCAAACTACATCTTATATTGATCATTAAATATTTAGTTTTTGCTTTTTTTGCAAGAGAATATTAATGTTTAATAAACAGTATTGAGATTAATTCCTTGAATAATATTGGTATTATTTTATTTGATATAGACGGTGTTATACGAAGCGTAGAAAACAGTTATAGACTTTCACTAAAAAAAACAGTTTATCGATTTTGTGGTTGGGAACCTAGTTATCGAGATATAGATAATGCAAAAAACGAAGGTATCTGGAATAACGATTGGGATTTAAGTTTAGAACTAATAAAGAGGCATATTAAAAGCAAGAATTTAAAACTTAAACCACCTCAAAGAGAAGATATAATTCTATGTTTTGAAGACTTCTACTTTGGTGGGAATCCAAATAAAGATAGTAATGAATGGTCAGGTTTTATAAGAAATGAGGAGTTATTAGTGGAAAAAGAATTTTTCACCTCATTAAGTGTAAATAGGATTATTTGGGGATTTGTTAGTGGAGCTGAATCTGCATCTGCAAAATTTGTTTTAGAAAAGAGACTAAAATTAGAGTCTCCCCCCTTAATAGCAATGGGTGATGCTCCTGATAAGCCAGATCCTCAAGGTCTTCTTTACTTGGCAAGCAAGCTTTCCGAAAATAATTTAGGTGATAAAAATGTACCCATTGCATATGTAGGTGACACAATTGCTGATATCAATACTGTTTCTAATGCAAAAAAAAGAATTCCAAGTCAAAAATTTATAAGCATTGGAGTAGCTCCTCCTCATCTCCATTTAGAATCTAGGATGAAAGAACGTATTTCATATGAATCAAAACTTAAAGAGGCAGGAGCTGATTTAATTCTAAATACATTAAATGATCTTAAAAATATAGATATTGATTTTTTTAAAAAATTCCAAGAATAAAAATAATTCTTATAAATAATTACGGAGAGGGAGGGAGTAATAAATTTAATAATGGGACAATATGGGACGAAATGGGACGAAATGGGACGCTTTTTGGTGATAAAGAGGTTTCGTAACCCTACAAATAAAGCACTTTAATAAAGATTTACTGCTCAAACCGCTAGATTTGAAACGCTTGACAGTCTATTTAACATAAAGGGATAAAACCCTCTTTTTTATGGATGAATTTTGGAAAAAATATTCTGATGGTTTTTTCTTTACTAAAAGAAACGCAATATTCTTTTTTTCATTTCTAGGTTTTATTAGTGTATGTACAATTAATAATCAACACTTCTACAACAAAGCTTTAGATGATGTTCAACAATGTTTGATTGAAGTTGATTCAGATAAAAAATTAACAAAGGAACAAAAAAGAAATTGGTGTTTATCGGCTCTTAGACAAACTTTTTGGTAAAGGAAACGCTTACAAATTCAGATGAGTTTCGTAACCCCTTTTTGAGAATAAAAAAGCTATTTCGCGACCCTAACTGTAACCTCTATTCCAGATATATTATGGGACAATATGGTTACCTCTAGAATAAAAAATCCCCTATTTTCAAGCATTTCTAACCATTTTGGGACAATATTGGACTTCTTGAACTTCTAATAATACGGAGAGGGAGGGATTCGAACCCTCGACAAAAGTTACCTCCTGTAACTCCTTAGCAGGGAGCCGCTTTCAACCACTCAGCCACCTCTCCAGTTCTTCTACATTATCAATTTTTGAGCAAACATTCAAAATTATTTATTTAATCGAAATGTCTAATCAACTTGGACTCTTGGCAATCTATTTTTAAAAGAGCAAAGAATTTCCCAAGGAATGCTATTACATTTATCTGCCCAGTCAATTGGAGAAATTGATTTATCTCCTTCAGATCCTAGTAATAACATGGTACTACCAACTTCAATATCATTAGAATCTGTAATATCTACCATCATTTGATCCATTGTTATAGATCCAACCTGAGGATAAAGTTTTTCATTATGAATCAAACTTATTTTGCTAGATAAACTTCTTATGATGCCATCAGCATAACCAATACTTAAAACCGCTAACTTTGTTTTCCTATCACTCACAAATTTATTTCCATAACTTACTCCAATACCTTTTTCAATAGTTCGAACAAAAGTCACTTTAGCCTTTAAAAATAAAGCAGGTTTAAGAATTAAATTTTCATTTATCTGTCCTAATGGATCATAGCCATACATGGAAATTCCAACGCGTACCATATCAAAATGAAAATCTTTCCCAAGAATCGTACCCGCAGAATTAGCAAGATGAATCTTAATATTTTGTCTGTTATCAATATCTATATTTTTCAATAATTCTTGAAATTTTTCTCTTTGTAATTGGGTTCTACTTTTTGGACTCAAGGCATTCATTTCATCTGCGCAAGCGAGATGACTATATATTCCCTTAACAGCAATATTTTCAAGAGATTTAATATTATTAAATTGTTGAACAAAGTGATTACATTCAAATCCCAATCTTGACATCCCAGTATCAATTTTCAGATGTAACGAAAATTTGAAATTATTACTCTTTCCAATGTTATTACAAATCAAACACTCCCTAAAAGTACTAACAGTTGGCATCAAATCATTTTTAAAACATATTAATAAATCTTTTTTTGCATAAAGATTCCCAAGGACAAGAATTGGGGCATTTATTCCAAAAGAACGAAGTTTTATTCCCTCCTTTAATGTTGCTACTCCTAATTGAGAAGCACCACCTTTAATCGCATTTTCAGATACTACTTTTGCATCATGTCCATATCCATCAGCCTTAACAACTGCCATGAATTCACAATTATTTTTTAATTTGGATCTTAAATACCTTACGTTTGCCTCTATTGCTTTACCACTGACTTCTATCCAAGCTCTTTGCGTTGGATCAATTTCTCCTTCAAAACTTGGAAGAGTATTAAATTTACTGTCTCGATTATTCAAAGAATTTGAATTAATGTTTGCGCGATTATATGCGCTTATTTAAATATACCGCTAGCATGACATGTAAATTGAAATTTGGCATGGGCCAGACTCTTGTTTTAAATGCATCTTATGAACCTTTAAACATTACTTCCTGGCGAAGAGCTGTAATTTTAATGATCAAAGGTAAAGCTGAAAGTTTAGAAGAAGATCAATCATATGCTATACATTCTGGGCAAAACCTTCCCACTGTTATTAGGCTGCGCTACTACGTTAAAGTTCCCTTCAGAGAGGTGGCACTTACAAGGAAAAATTTACTTCTTAGAGACAATAACGCTTGTCAATACTGTAATCATAGAGGTAGTGATTTATCTATAGATCATGTTTTACCAAGAAGCAGAGGTGGAACTGACAGCTGGGAAAATGTAACAACTGCATGCCTTCGATGTAATGTCCAAAAAGGTAATAGGACCCCTGAAGAGGCGAATATGCCTTTAAAACGAAAGCCCTATCGTCCATTAAGTAATCTAAATTTCGAAGCCACAAGACAAATAGATTCTGGGAAACATAAAGAATGGAGTAAATATGTGATTGGAGTAGCTGCCTAAAATTAACTAATTTTAATTCTCATTAAAATCTTCTAGCATTCTTTTTTGTTCTTGTGCTAAACAAGCATCAATAACATCATCTAATTGCCCTGCCAGAATTGGCTCTAATGAAAAATTGGATCCCAACCTATGATCAGTAGTCCTATTATCCTTAAAATTATAAGTTCTAATTTTTTCGCTTCTATCTCCACTTCCAACTTGCATTAGCCTTTGCGACCTCTCCTTAGCATTAGCTTCTTTTAATTGAATCTCATATAATTTAGCTCTAAGAATTTCCATAGCTCGCTCACGATTTTGTAGCTGAGATCTTTCTTGTGTACAAAATACTCTGATACCTGTCGGCTTGTGAATTAGATCAATAGCAGTCTCTACCTTGTTAACATTTTGACCTCCAGCACCACCTGATCTAGCTGTACCAATTTCTATCTCAGTTGGATCAATCTTAACTTCTACTGGATCAGCCTCAGGCATAACCGCAACTGTTGCAGTAGAAGTATGAACTCTACCTTGAGATTCAGTTGCTGGAACTCTCTGAACTCTATGAACACCTGCCTCAAATTTCAATTGGCTATAAACAGAATCTCCTTTTACAGAAATAACTAATTCTTTAAATCCTCCCATATCTGATTCAGAAGCACTAATAGGTTTTACTGTCCAACCAATTTTTTGACCATATCTTTCATACATTCTTGCTAAATCACCGGCCCAAATACAAGCTTCATTTCCTCCAGCTCCAGCTCTAATTTCCAACATTACACTTCTTTCATCCCGTGGATCTTTTGGTAATAAAGCAATTGTTAATTTTTCAATAAGTTTTTTTTTAAGATCTTCAAGACTACATAATTCTTCATTGATTAATAATTCCATATCTTTATCATTTCTATTATCTTTAAGCAATTGTTTAGAGTCACCAATTTCTTTATCAGTATCAAGCAATTGATTGAAATCTAAAACCAAAGGTTCGAGCTTGGCTCTTTCTCTTGCTATTGATTCAAGTTTTTTAGGATTATTTGCAATATCGGGGTCAGCTAACTGCATTTCCAAATTGACAAAACTTTCTGAAGCATTTTTCAACCTTGCAATTAATGTTGTATATTCCAATTGAAAATTTGCTTAATTTTTGATTAGTAAATTTTTATTTATCTGATTCTTTAGTTTCTTTTGTTTCTTTTGAAGTAGCTGAATCGGCTGAACCCATCCCATATTTTTTCATAAATCTATCAACTCTACCTTCAGTATCAAGGATTTTTTGTGTTCCAGTAAAGAAGGGATGATTTCCACTCCAAACATCCACATGTAATTCAGGCTTAGTTGAACCTGTAGTCATTACAACTTCTCCATTACAAATAACTTTTGCATCTGGATACCATTTAGGATGAATTTCTGATTTAGGCATAATAAAAGATGTTTTAACGTTTAGAGAATTGACCAGCTTTTCTAGCTTTTTTAAGACCATATTTTTTTCTTTCTTTTGCTCTAGGGTCTCTGCTAAGGTGCCCTTCTGTTTTTAAAGGCTTCCTATTATCAGGCGATAACCCACAAAGAGCTCTAGCTGCTCCTTGTTTGATTGCATCTGCCTGGCCTGTTAAACCACCACCAAAAACATTTACAAATATATCATATGAATTTTCAAGGCCTAAAGTTAGTAAAGGTGCTTTAACTGAATTTAGGTGTGATGGATTGAAGTTTAAATAATCATCACCAGAACGACCATTTATTTTAATTTGTCCATTGCCGGGTATCAAACGAACTCTTGCCACAGAAGTTTTTCTTCTTCCAGTACCCCAATAAACTGCTTTGTTTTTTATTTGACTATTCATTGTTAAAAATTAACTACTTAATAATACAGGATTTTGTGCAGCATGAGGATGATCTGAGCCTTTATAAACTTTTAATTTCTTGAATTGCTGTCTTCCCAATGAATTATGGGGAAGCATTCCTTTAACAGCTTGCTCAATTATTCTCTCAGGAATTCTTTCTTGAAGCGATTCAAATTTCTCAACTTTCATTCCTCCGGGTCTACCAGAATGCCTTCTATATAATTTCTGTGATGCTTTTTTACCTGTTACCTCAATTTTTTCGGCATTAACAACAATAACAAAATCACCTGTGTCCAAATGAGGGGTGAATGTTGGTTTATTCTTTCCTCTCAAAACAGCCGCTATCTCTGTAGAAAGCCTGCCAAGAGTTTTATCTTTAGCATCAACTAAAAACCAACTTCTTTCGATAGTTTCTATAGAGGGAGTAATAGTTTTATTCATTTATAAATTTTACAAGAATAAATATTAATAAGTCTTAAATTCTACATTATTAAAGGAGGAATAAACAATTATTTTTGATTATCTAAATATATTATTTTAGGTATATAAAAACTTCCCAGCTATGAGCAACCTCTAATTACAAATTTCGGAAAAAGATCATTTTTATTAATACTTTTGAAAATATTCTCTTCATACACTGAGTTAACAAAACATAAGCCTTTAGCTGGAGCTGATTCTCGAACATCATGTTTCTTTTTAAAAACCCATCTATCTTTAAAAATATCTGGTGTTATTTTATTTTCTCCTACTAAAACAAGTTGTCCTACTATTGAACGAACCATTCCGTAAAGAAATCCTGTAGCTTTTATATCTATTAATATCAAATCCTCGGTCCTTTCTAATTTTATATGTTTTATTGTTGTCACAGAAGTTGATCTATTACTTCCACTCTTTTGAAAAGCAAAAAAATCATGCTCTCCAATCATTCCATCTAAGGCATTTGACATTGAAAATTCATCAAGATGCTTCTGATATCTATGCCATGACCACTTATTTAAAAACAAATTAGGTATCTTACTATTATTAATTACGTATCGATAATGTCTATAAATTGCAGAATAGCAAGCATGCCAGCTATTTTTTACCTCTACTGATTCTAAGATTCTAATTGTCTGAGGTAATATACTATTTAATAAATGTGAATAACGATCAATTGGAATTACAAAATCAATATCAAAATGAACTACTTGACCAGATGCATGAACTCCAGCGTCTGTTCTTCCTGAGGCAAATGTTTTTATAATTTGATTTGATATTTTGAAAAGGGAATTTTCTATCGTCTCTTGAACACTTATTGCATTTTTCTGTCTTTGCCAACCTGAATAATTGGATCCATCATATTGGATAATTAAGGCTACTCTTTTCAAAAGTTATTTTTATATTTTCAAATTTTATCTTTCTATCTTCACACTAATTCAATGATAGCCATTTGGGCATTATCACCTTTTCTAGAAACAGTTCTCACAATTCGGGTATATCCACCATTTCTCTCTCCATATCTTTCTTGAGCTTTTTCAAATAGTGAGTGGACTAACTTTTTATCATAAATGTAACCAATAGCTCTTCTTCTAGCAGATAAAGTACCCTCCTTTGCTAAGGAGATCATTCTTTCCACCTCATTTCTTAAAGCTTTAGCTCTTGCTTTGGTAGTAGTTATTCTACCTTCTCTAATAAGCTGAGTAGTTAAAGCTCTAAGAAGAGCTTTTCTTTGATCAGCTGGTTTGCTTAAAAGAGGAATTCTAAGTTGATGTCTCATAATTTCAAAAGTTTGTTAAACAGATGTCCTGCTTTGTGGAATTGAAATTCCTATTCGCTCAAGTGCTTCAATAACCTCATCAGCAGATTTAGAGCCGAAGTTCTTGATTTCTAAAAGATCTTCATAACTGAATCCCATTAAATCTGAAACAGAATTAACTTGTGCTCTTTTCAAACAATTATAAGCTCTAACGGACAAGTTTAGTTCTTCTAATGGTATTTGAGCTTCAGGAGAAGGTTCTGGCTCCTCAGGTATCTCTTCAACCATAGTAACTGTTGCTAGGGGCTGAAAGAGTTCAATCAACTGATTTGCTGCCTCAGCAATTGCATCATCAGGGCTCGTTGAACCATCTGTTACAACTTCCATTGTTAATCTTTCTCTACCAGTTGCTCCTTCTGCAACAGCAGTTTCATCTATTGTGAAATTAACTCTTTTTACAGGCATAAAAACAGCATCAATTTGAAGCAAGTCAATAGATGTAGTTTCTTGGTTTCTTCGATCTACAGGTCTATAACCAACCCCTCTTTCTACATGAATTTCCAGCTCTAAATTATGTCCATCTTGAATAGTTGCGATAGGTTTTTCACCATCAACAATTTCAACTTGAGAAGAGAATTGTATATCATTTGCCTTTACTTCCATTGGGCCATTAACAACTAATCTTCCAATCTCAAGCTCTGGGTTGGAACTATTAATAGAAAGTTGCTTACAATTTAAAAGAATATCTAGAACATCTTCTCTAACTCCGGGGATAGTAGCATATTCATGATTAATTCCTGCAATTCTAACAGCAGTCACAGCACTTCCTTCAAGTCCTCCCATAAGAACTCTTCTTAAAGAGTTTCCGAGAGTAGTAGCTTGTCCTCTTTCTAAGGGGCCAATTAAAAATGTTCCTGTTTGGGAGCGATCATCTGATATTTTATGATCGATTCTGTCAATCTGGTATTGCAACACGGAAAAAAAGGGTTGAAAGTTTGGGTGGGGAAATGGTTAAAGTCTAAACGCGTCTACGTTTAGGTCTTCTGCATCCATTATGAGGTAATGGAGTTACATCTCTTATTAGAGTTATTTCTAAACCGGCAACTTGTAAAGCTCTTATGGCGGTTTCCCTACCTGAGCCAGGGCCTCTAACTAATACTTCTATTTGTCTCATCCCTTGATCAAGGGCTCTTTTCGCTGCTGCTTCCGCAGCTGTTTGAGCGGCAAATGGGGTTCCTTTTCGGGCACCTTTAAATCCACTAGCTCCTGCAGAAGACCAAGAAATTACATGCCCTGAAGTATCAGAAATAGATACAATAGTATTATTAAAAGTACTTTGAATATGTACTACACCATTTGGTACATTTTTCTTTGATTTCTTTGAGCCTGTTTTTTTTACTGGAGCTGCCATAACAATTTAGATAGATAAGTTTAGTTTCTGTTTAAAAAGAGTTTATTTTTTTCTTCCAGCAACTGTTTTTCTTGAGCCTCTTCTCGTCCTAGCGTTAGTTCTTGTTCTCTGACCTCTTACAGGAAGGCTCATCCTATGTCTCCTCCCTCTAACACAACCAATATCTTGCAAGCGTTTCATAGCCATTCCCTCTTTTCTACGTAAATCTCCCTCCACAGTAAAATCTTCTGTAGCACCTCTTAATTTTTGTACATCGCTGTCTGATAAATCTTTTACACGAACATCAGGATTAACTCCTGCATTTGAAAGGATTAATTTTGATCTAGTTAGACCAACTCCATAAATGTATGTAAGTGCGATTTCAACTCGTTTTTCACGAGGTATGTCAATTCCTGCAATCCTGGCCACTTGTTTCGAATTAGTAAAAGGTTTTTAAATAAATGTCATCAAAGATTAACCTTGACGTTGTTTGTGTCTAGGGCTCGCGGTGCAAATAACCATGACCCTACCGTGTCTACGAATAACACGACATTTGTCACACATTTTTTTTACTGAGGCTCTAACCTTCATAAGGTTTACTCATTAAAATATTAATTCCATATTCTACATCATCATCAAGCCATTTTTTGTTTAATATCAGCAGAAATTGTTTTTAGATCCCCATCAGCATTAATACATTCTAGTAAAGAGAGATTTTTATAGTATTCAATCAATGGTTCTGTTGTTTCCTTATATATTTTTAATCTTGTTTTAATAGTTTCTTCATTATCATCTTTTCTACCCCTCATGATTAAACGCTTTATTAAAACATCGTCTGGGATATCTAAATAAAATACGATCTCTAAAGGTTGATTTATATTCATCAAGACATCATTTAGAGAATTGACTTGAGACAAATTCCTAGGATAGCCATCTAAAATCCAACCTTTATTATCTTTATCCAAATTCTTTTTTACAATTTCTAAAACAAGTTGATCACTTACAAGTTCCCCCTTATTCATAATATCTTTTACTTGTTTACCCAAATCAGTATCCAAATCAATTTCTGTTCTTAATAATTCTCCAGTAGATAAATGTAAATAAGAATTAGCTTCACTTAACAAGGCAGCTTGAGTTCCTTTCCCAGCTCCAGGTGGTCCTAAAAATAGTAAATGTTTTTTCATTAATTATTAACTAATCCCTCATACCTCTGAGAAATAACATAAGTTTGAATTTGTTTAGCAGTATCAATCGCAACCCCTACAAGAATCAATAGCGAAGTTGCTCCTAAACCTTGAAAAGTTTGAACATTAGTTGCTCTTTCTACAGCCGCAGGAATTATAGCCACTGAACCTAAAAATAAACCTCCTAATAGTGTCAATCTATTTTGAATACCTGATAAGTAATTTGCTGTATTAGTCCCAGGTCTAACTCCAGGAATAGCAACTCCACCTTTTTTTAAATTAGATGCAACATCTACTGGATTGATGGTAAGAGAAGCATAAAAGTATGAAAAACCCAAAATTAAAGCAAAAAATGTTAATGCATATGGCCATGGATTGGAAGAGCCGGGATTCAAACTGCCCGCTAATTTGATCAGAATTGGATTACCAGTAACATTTGCAACCGTTATTGGTAAAAATATCAAGGCAGAGGCGAAGATTATTGGCATAACTCCTCCAGCATTCAACTTTAATGGTAGATAACTTTGTCTTGTTGGAAGTAATGAAGAATTACCTATCTGTCTTTTTGCACTAACAATTGGGATACGTCTTGCTCCTTCTTGAACAAAAATTATTCCCACAATTGTTAGTAAAAAGACTCCAAGTAAAACAGCTATACCTAGAACATCTCCACGATCACCAGTTTGTGCTTTTTCAATTGTTGAACTTAAAGCTTTTGGTAAAGTGGCCACAATATTTAAGAAAATCACTAATGAGGCTCCTTGTCCTATACCTTTCTCAGTAATAATTTCACTAAACCACATCACTATCATTGAACCTGTGACAAGGGCGATAGATGTTTGCAAAACAAAAGCGGTTTCACTTATACCCTCGATTGCATACTGCCTTAGAATTAAAGAGAATATAATACTTTGCAAAAACCCCCACCCCAAAGAAACATATCTAGTTATCTGGGCAATTTTTCTTCTACCTGCTTCACCCTCATTTTTCTGTAAATCTTCAAGAACTGGTAATGAAGCAGTCAAAAGTTGAATAATAATTGAAGCATTAATAAAGGGTAAAATTCCAAGTGCAAATATTCCTAAGGTTGAAATACCCCCTCCAGTAAAAATATCTAGAAAACCTATTAATTGTCCACCTTGATCTATGAAACTTTTAAAAGCAACTCTATCTATCCCAGGCATTGGTATATAAATACCTAAACGAACTAAAAGTAGAAGTCCTAACGTTGTTAAAACTCGACTCCTTAACTCCTTATTAAAAAATAATTGGGAAATTATTTCTGAGGCATTAGGATTTCGACTTTTGTTAACTAACATCGGCGAGTGAAATTAAATTTTTTTTAGAAATTATTTATTATTTATTATTTCGCAAGATCCACCAGCAGCTTCTATTTTTTCTTTAGCAACTTTAGTAAATGCATGAGCTTGAACTTTTAATTTCACTTTTACTTCTCCATTACCTAAAATTTTAAGAGGAAATTTCGGCTTAAATAAAACCTTTTTTTTAACTAGTGAATCTAAATTAACGATTTCGGTATCTTTAAATTCATTTAATTTACTTAAATTGACTATCGAGAAATTTTTTTGATTAATAATTTCAAAGTGCTTCAACTTAGGAACTCTTCTATAGAGTGGCATCTGACCACCCTCAAATCCTGGGCGTGTAGGTCTTCCTGATCTAGATTTCTGTCCTCTCATACCAAAACCACAAGAAGCTCCCTGCCCAGCGGCTATACCCCTACCTTTCCTCAATTTTTTCTTTCTGGAACCAGTATTTGATTTTAGTGTATTTAATGTTGAAGTCATAATGTTCAAGAGTAAAGCTGTTCAAGAGAAATTCCTCTCTCCCTAGAGGCAGATTTGTGTGTTCTTAATTGGGAAAGAGCAACCATTGCAGCTCTTGCATTATTTAAGGGAGTTTTACTACCCAATCTTTTAGCTAAGACATTTTTTATACCTGCTAATTCTAAAACTGTCCTTATTGAGCCCCCTGCAATTACCCCAGTACCAGGTGCAGCAGGTCTAATTAGTACATTTGCAGCCCCATCACTGCCTTTAGATAAAGTTGGTATTGAGTTGTTTGGAGTTAAAGGGACTCTAACAAGATGTTTTTTTCCATCTGAAACTCCTTTTCTTACTGCTCCTATAACATCCCCTGCCTTTCCGACTCCTACTCCTACTTGCCCTTTCTCATTACCAACAACAACTATTGCTCTAAAACTCATTTTTTTACCACCTTTTACTGTTTTAGATACCCTTCTGATTTGAACAACTCTTTCTTGCCACTCAGAATCCCGTTCATTTTTAGAATCACCTCTTCGATTTCTTTTTCGGTCATTATTACGATTACCTCTTCTCTGCTCATTAGGATTAGCTGAGGGAAAGTTTTCAGTCTTTGACTGATTTTCTTGTTTTGTTGGAGTGTCTGTCATGATAAAAATAAATATTTAGAAATTCAAGCCTGCATCACGGGCCGCATCTGCTAGAGCTTTAACTCTCCCATGGTATAGATTCCCCCCACGATCAAAAATTACTTGTTTAACACCTTTCTTAATCGCTCGCTTAGCTAATAACGTACCAACAATTGAAGAAGAACTGCAGTTAGAAGAGATTTTTTCCACATCTTCCTTAAGTTCTTTATCTACAGTAGATGCAGAACATATAGTTTGTTGTGCATTATCGTCTATTACCTGAGCATAAATATGATTATTTGAACGGAAAACAGCTAATCTTGGGCGTGCGCTACTACCTATTAAGAAACGCCTTAATCTTTTATGTCTTTTTTGAGTTTGAAGTTTCCTTGAAATTTTAGCCATGATTTTTAAAGCAATTATTTTTTGCCGGATTTACCAGCTTTTCTGATGATTCTCTCATCTTGGTATTTAATACCTTTACCTTTGTAGGGTTCTGGAGGTCTAATTGATCTGATTTTTGCTGCTTCGTTTCCAACAATTTCTTTATCAATTCCAGATACAGTTACATTTGTATTACTTTCAACTTTGTATGTTATACCATCGGGGGGGGTCATTTCTACTGGATGACTAAATCCAGCACTTACTACTAAGTTTTTTCCTTTCACTTGAGCCCTAGATCCAACACCTACTATTTCTAATTTCTTTGAGTAGCCCTCAGTAACTCCTTGCACCATATTTGAAATCAAAGTTCTACAAAGACCATGCCTTTCCCTCGAATATCTTTTCGTAGTAGCTGGAGTAACAACAATCTGATTTTCTTTCTGATCAAAATTAACACCTTCAGGCATTAGTCTTTTTAGTTCTCCTTTTGGACCCTTTACAGTAATGATTAATCCATTGATATCAACAGATACTTTGTCTGGTATTTGTACTGGACATTTTCCAATTCTTGACATAATTAATTCTCCTTAATAAACATAACAAAGAACTTCGCCACCGATGCCTTGTTTCCTTGCATCACGGTCACTCATTACACCCTTTGAGGTTGATACTATAGCAACTCCAAGACCCCCAAGAACTTTTGGTAACCCCTTTGTATTTTTATAAACTCTCAATCCAGGCTTACTTACTCTTTGCATAGATCTGATGGTAGGAAATCTGTTTTTACCACTATATTTAAGTCCTAGTACTATTTTTGACTCATAGCCTTCCCCTTCCTCATTAATATCCGCTATAAAGCCCTCTTTTTGGAGTACTTTGGCTATATTTAAAATCATTCTAGAAGCTGGAATTGAAGTAGATGTATGCTTTTTTTGACTCGCATTTCTTATACGAGTAAGCATATCTGAAATAGGATCGTGATTTGACATTTTTATAAAGTTAATTGCTAAAAGGCATTCCTAACTCTTTCAGGAGAGCTTTGCCTTCTTGATCGGTTGAGGCGCTGGTGACAATTGTTATGTCCATTCCTCTAATTGAATCAATTTTATCAAATGAGATTTCAGGGAAAATCAATTGTTCTTTAACTCCTAAAGTGTAATTACCTCTTCCATCAAAGCTTTTAGGATTGACACCTCTGAAGTCTCTAATTCTTGGTAATGCTAGATTTATAAATCTTTCTAAAAAAGAATACATCCTATCACCACGTAAAGTAACAGTACAACCGATTGCCATACCTTCCCTAATTTTAAAGCCTGCAATTGCTTTTTTAGATCTTGTAACTAAAGCTTTTTGTCCGGTAATAGTTGCCATTTCATTTAAAGAAGCTTCTAAAGCTTTTGAATTTGAAGCAGCTTCTCCAAGACCTCTATTTACGTTAACTTTAATAACCTTGGGTACTTGATGAATATTTTTAAGGCCAAGATCTTTTAAAAGCTTTGGTCTTATTGCTTCTTTATAGCGAGTTTTAAGAGTCATGTTTTTGGGATTAATTCTGGTCTTTGTCAGAATTGTGTAATAAGAAAATTGAAATCTCGTTTTTGATGAAAAATTTAATCAATTAGTTCACCAGTTTTTTTTAATCTCCTTTTTTTGACACCTTCTTTATCAATAAAATATTCGATTTTACTTATTAGATTTTTATCCTTGGAAAAAAACATTACATTGGATGCATGTAATGATGCTTCTTCTGTCAATATCCTCCCACTTTCTCCTTCTTGGGTCGGTTTAACATGTTTTGTTCTAAGATTTATTCCCTTAACCACAACTCTATTTTCTAGGGGAATAGTTTTTAAAACTTCGCCAGTCTTTCCCTTTTCTTTGCCATTAATAACTTTTACTAAGTCTCCTGTTTTTATTCTCATTTTTGTTCGTTTGAAGTTTTTCTTTTGTTTAAGTGAGTCCAACATTTAAATAACCTCCGGAGCTAAAGAAACAATCTTTGTAAAGTTCTTATCGCGTAATTCCCTTGCTACTGGACCAAAGACTCTAGTACCCTTAGGATTTTTATCTTCATTAATCAAGACAGCTGCATTATCATCAAAACGAATGGAGTTGCCTGTATTTCTTCTTAACGTATGTCTTGTCCTAACTATAACTGCTTTGACTACATCTGATTTTTTAACACCCATATTTGGCAATGCGTCTTTTACTGATGCAACTACAACATCTCCTACATGTGCATATCTTCTATTTGAACCTAGCACTCTTATACATTGAAGTCTTTTAGCGCCACTGTTATCAGCAACAGTTAAATAGGTTTCCTGTTGAATCATTTTTTATCCTCCTTAATCTTTATTGTTTTATTTAGAATTTCCTCTATTGCCCATCTTTTATGAGCACTTAGAGGTCTTGTTTCTTTAATTTTAACTCGGTCACCTAAAACACAGGTGTTTTCTGGATCATGTGCCTTGTAGCGAGTAGTTTTACTTACAATCTTTTTATAAGTTGGATGTGGATATCTATTGATAACGGCAACAACAACTGTTTTGTCCATTTTGTCGCTTACAACAGTACCAATTCTTTCTTTAAGTGCCATAATAGTTAATCAGCGGTTTTTTGAGAAGTGGATTGACTTTTACTAATAGTAAGTAGTTGTGCAACTTGTTTCTTGATGATTTTAAATTGATGTGTTTCATTAAGCTGTCTTGTTGCCTGTTTAAATCTTAAGTCGAATAGATCCTTACGTAATTGGTCGATTTTTTCATTAATTTGAGAAGAATTTAACTTTTTAAACTCTTTTATAGATTCTGAGTTTTTCATTTTTTAACCTCCTCTGAGGATTCTTTCTCTATCTTTACTTCTACTGATGAATCACTACTTAGATCTTTATCAATGGAAATGAATTTTGTTTTTACTGGTAATTTGTATTGAGCTAAACGCATAGCTTCTTTGGCAATTTCCTCTGTAATCTCTTCACCACCCATTTCAAATAATATTCTTCCAGGTTTTACAACAGCTACCCAAAATTCCGGATTACCTTTTCCTGATCCCATCCTAGTTTCAGCTGGTCTCATAGTGACTGGTTTATCTGGGAAAATACGAATCCATATTTTTCCACCACGTTTCACATATCTTGTCATTGCTCTTCTACTTGCTTCAATCTGACGAGCAGTTACCCAGCCACAGTCTTGGGCTTGTAGTGCAAACTGACCAAATGCAATGGTATTACCCTTAGAGGCAACTCCTTTCATCCTGCCTCTATGCTGTTTTCGGAATTTAGTACGTTTTGGACTAAGCATTGTTATACCTCCTATGAATTCTCATTTGAACGATCCTCAAATTGCTGAGGTTTTCGGCTACCTTTCCTTCTTGGAATAGCCCCAACAGGAATAGTTTGTTCTTCTTTCGGAAGGACTTCCCCTTTAAAGACCCAAACTTTAATTCCTAAAACACCATAAGTTGTATTTGCTTCACGTAGTGCATAATCAACTTCAGCTCTCAAAGTATGAAGAGGAACCCTTCCTTCTCTAGTCCATTCTGTTCTAGCTATTTCTGCGCCATTAAGTCTTCCACCTACTTGTACTTTCAAGCCTAAAACCCCAGCCCTTTGTGCTCTTTGCAAAGCCATCCTTATAGTTCTTCTAAAGGCAACTCTTTTTTCTAATTGTTGTGCTATGTATTCAGCAAGTAAATATGCATCCGCATCAACTCTCTCCACTTCAACTACATTAATTCGAACTTGCCTTGTTCTATCTCCTATAGTTTTTTGTATACCTGACCTCAATTCCTCAATACCACTTCCTTGCCTTCCTACAATTACTCCAGGTCTAGCTGTTTTTAATTCGAGTTCTAACTGATCGGCTTTTCTAGCAATTAAAACATCACTAATTCCAGCTGAACTATATTTCTTTTGAATGAAAGTACGAATCTTATCATCTTCTTGTAGCAGAGTTGGATAAGTTTTAGAAGTAGCGAACCATTTTGAACGGTGTTCTTGTGTAATACCTAACCTAAATCCCGTTGGATTAATTTTATTGCCCATTAGTTTTGTGCCTCCGTATTAGTTGGATTAGGAGCAGATTCAACAGAAATACTAATATGGCAAGTCTGTTTTTTAATAGAGAAAGCTCTACCTTGAGCTCTTGGTCTGAACCTTTTCATCACTGGACCATTATCGGCCGAAGCTGAAGATATTACTAGGGAGGAGGGTTCCATACCCAAGTTATGTTCTGCATTAGCTACGGCAGATCTTAAAACCTTAGTAATAGGATCGGTAGATCTATATGGCATAAATTCCAACATAATAAGTGCATCTCTATAAGATTTACCTCTAATTTGATCTAGAACTCTTCTTACTTTTGATGCAGAACCACGAATATACTTACCGTGAGCAATAGCTGTTTTTGTCATTTCAGGTGTTTTTGTCATTTATCTTGCCCCCTTCTTATCTCTCAAATGGCCACGATAGGTTCTAGTAGGAGCAAATTCACCTAATTTATGACCAATCATTTGTTCAGTTATGAATACTGGTATATGAGCCTTACCATTGTGGACAGCAATAGTGTGTCCAATCATAACAGGAAGGATAGTAGAAGATCTAGACCATGTTTTGATGACTGATTTATCATTATCAGTATTTTGTTTTTCTACCTTTTTAAGCAAACTATCTGCTATAAAAGGCCCTTTTTTTAATGAACGTCCCATAATTTATAAAATAGAAATAGAAATAGAAATAGTAGTAATCAAGAATCTCTTCCTCCTCTACTTCTCTTAGAAATACGACGACGTCTTCGAACAACTAATTTGTTACTTGGCTTGTTTTTCTTACGGGTCTTTAATCCAAGCGCTGCCTTACCCCAAGGAGTTACAGGGCCTGCTCTACCAATCGGAGCTTTTCCCTCTCCTCCTCCATGTGGATGATCACATGGGTTCATAACACTACCTCTTACTTGAGGTCTTCTACCTAACCATCTTCTTCTGCCTGCTTTTCCTAGGCTAGTATTACGTATTTCAGAATTACCCACTTCGCCCAAAGTTGCATAACATTCCTTGCGTACAAGTCTAACTTCAGTAGATGGGAGTTTTAAAGCCACATAATCTCCTTCTTTCGCCATTAGTTGTGCACTAGCCCCTGCAGATCTGACCATTTGAGCACCTCTGCCAGCATATAGTTCTACACAATGAACACTCGATCCTAATGGCATACAAGATAGGGGCATTGCATTTCCTTCTTCAATTGGAACACTTTCACCAGAAATTACATTTTGGCCAACTTTTATTCCGGCTGGAGCGATTATATATCTTTTCTCTCCGTCTTCGTAGAATAGAAGTGCAAGCCTTGCATTTCTATGAGGATCGTAATGAATAGCTGCAACCTTTGCATTAATATTTTTTTTGTCTCTTCTGAAATCTACCAATCTATATTGTCTTTTATGACCGCCACCTCTGTGACGACAGGTTATAACTCCTCTATTATTTCTACCTTTATTTCTATGCTTAGAAACTATTAATGATCTTTCTGGTTTTGAACCTGTAATCTCACTAAAGTCAGTAACAACTCTTTGTCTAGTTCCAGGTGTATAGGGTTTGAATTTACGAATAGCCATAATAAATACTCCTTAAGATTCTGGGAATAGTTGAATTTTGTCTCCTTCAGCAAGACGGACAATTGCCTTTTTAATTTGAGAACGTTTCCCAGAGAATTTGCCGACTCTTCTTGTTCTCCTAGGAGGATTCATAGTGTTAATTCCTATGACTTTAACACTAAACAAGGCCTCAATTGCTGCTTTTATCTGAGGCTTTGCTGCTCTATGATCTACCTCAAAAGTATATTGGTTAAGGTCTAGTGCATTTGTCGCTTTTTCTGTAATCACAGGTTTACGAATTATATCCGCTAAACGAGAATCAAATAATTTACTCATGATGCATAAACCTCCTGAATTTTATTAATTGCTGATTGACCAATAACTAATTTATTAGCGTTAAGAATATCAAAAACATTTAATTGATTAGCAGCAATTAATTTTACCTTTTGAATATTGTTAATAGATTTTTTGATTACATCAGAGGGTTGATCAAGAATAACTAGAACTTTTTCTGTTTTTTCTATTCCTAATCTAGAAAGACCATTAATTATCTCACTAGTTTTTGGTTGGTCTAATGTTGAACCAAAATCTTCAACAGTTTTAATATCAGTAATCCTTGACATAAGTGCTGTTCTAAGTGCTAATCTCCTTTCTTTTCGGTTCATATCTAGATTATACGAACGTGGTTTAGGGCCAAAAATTACTCCCCCTCCTGGTCTTAAAGGAGTCCTAATTGATCCTTGACGAGCTCTACCGGTACCCTTTTGCTTATATGGCTTCCTCCCGCCTCCACGAACTTCAGACCTTGTCAAAGTAGATGCGGTGCCCTGTCTTTTGTTAGCTAATTGTCTAAGAACAGCTCTATGTATTAAATCCGCAGAAGATGTCTCTTTAGCAACTTTTAAATCAATTGAGACCTTACCAGCTTTTTTGCCATCCCATTTTAAAGTTTCTAGTGTTGTCATGATTTTGCTCCTCCTTTGTTACCCACAACATTATTTGGCCTTATATTTACTATCGAGCCGGGTTTACCTGGTACAGAACCTTTCACTACAAGCAAATTTTTCTGAT
This sequence comes from Prochlorococcus sp. AG-686-M10, assembly GCA_003210275.1. GTDB lineage: Bacteria > Cyanobacteriota > Cyanobacteriia > PCC-6307 > Cyanobiaceae > Prochlorococcus_A. The sequence continues at coordinate 545 of QCVU01000011.1, read as the reverse complement.
CATCAATTTTGACCACTAATAAACCTTTTGTAGTGATTTTTTTACCTCCATATCTTCCTGCCATCCTTTTACCAGGATAAATTCTACCTGGAGTTGTTCCAGCACCTGTAGATCCTGGGGCTCTATGATTTTTGGAACCATGACTCATAGGTCCTCTACTAAAACCATGTCTTTTTTGATATCCGGAAAAACCTCTACCCATCGATTTCCCGCTAATATCCACTTTCTGACCGACCTCAAAATTTGTAACAGTTATTTCTTTTCCAATCTCATAAGAAGAAATCTCTTCAACTCTGTATTCCTTCAAATGCTTTAAAAGTATTTCGCCTGATTTTAGTAAATGTCCTTTCTCAGGTTTACTCAGATGTTTATCCTTTGATACTCCGTAACCTATTTGTATAGCTGTATAACCATCCAAAGGCTGAGATTTTAATTGTGTGACTCGACAAGGACCAGCCTCTATAAGAGTAACCGGTACTGCATTTCCATCGTTGTCGAATAATTGGGACATGCCCAATTTTTTTCCTAAAATTCCTATAGACATA
>QCVU01000010.1 GCA_003210275.1 Prochlorococcus sp. AG-686-M10 | reverse complement strand
AATTCCTTATTTGAAAAACGTTCTTTGAATAATTTATTTGGTTTTTTTCTGGGTTTATTAAATGGGATACCTCATAAACCGTGGGCTAATGACCATGCCTTCCATCATAGAAATAATGGGAATTGGGAAATTTACAAAGGGCCGGTAGATGTTTTAAGCCTAGAAGACTACAAAGCTCTTACTAAAAGAGAAAAAATTATTTACAAGATTAGTAGACATTGGTTAATGCTTTTACCCGGTGGGTTCTTTTATTTGGTTATAAAAGCTAGATTAGGTTTACTTATAATTATCTTCAATTTTATAAAATCTTTAATGAAAGAGAGTTTTATTAAAATTAAAAAAAGAAATTATTCAGAACTTCTAAAGATTCAATCTAGAATAAAGCCCCCTTTCTCTGATTATGGAGATAATTTTGATGAATTATTTGATCTAATAGCAAACAATATTTTTGTAATAAGTGGATGGATAATTATGTGTAAATGGCTAGGTGCCGTGTTTTTCTTAACTTTTTATTCACTAATATTAACTTTTTCAGCAGCAATTTTTATCTGCATCTTTTTTATACAACATAATTATGAAAATGCATATGCAAGTAGTACCAAAAACTGGGACATTGTCGAAGGTGCTATTTTTGGTAGTAGCAATTTAGATATCCCAAATTGGTTAAATTGGTTTTTAGCTGATATCTCTTTCCATAGCATTCATCATCTATCAGAAAGAATTCCTAATTACAATTTAAGAGCTTGTCATAAAGTAAATATACATTTACTGCAAAAATCAAAAGTTCTCAAATTAAGTGATTTCCCAAATTGTTTTAAATATATTATTTGGGACAGCAAGAACGAGAATCTAATTCCGATTAGTTAGATACTAGCTAACTCTTCGTCGCATTTTCCTTTTTAGAGGAATACTACTGTAAGCATGAGCACCAATAGATGGGGGTAAATCATTTTTTACAGGATGAATAAAAGCATTAGCCATGCTTTCTAACATTTTAGAAAGCCAATTCATAATTGATCTCATTTGAAAATCTAAAAAGTACATTGTTATCATCTAACGAAATTATTAAAAAGTAAATCAGTCTTTATGCTGATTTACTTTTTAATATCACTAATAAGAGTATAAGAATCAGTAAATAGAGGAAAATTTATATGAATAATCAAAAATGGAAACCTACAAATTATCAAAAAGATAGATTAATTTCTTGCACAAAGAAATATATACATCAAAAGTTAAATGATCTTCACAAAGAACTTGAATGTCCTAATGAATTTATTTTTGATTTCATAAAAGATATCCAAAAAGATTGGGACCCAGATAGTTATAAATCTAAAGCAGAGAAGTTACAAAAGAATCAACCTTAAAGGGAAAAATTAAACTTAAATAAGATTAAGTTATTAAGTTTTTAAGTATTTATTAGATCCAATAAAACAAGTAAGAATCAAATTCTTAACCTTTTTATAAAATTAAAACTTAAGGCTAGTAACTAATACTTATTTATCCAAATTTTCTTAACAAAGCAAAAATTACTTTTTGAAGTCATGCTATATCTCATTCCAAATTAAGGGATAAAAATTATGGATGAGTTGTTTTTTTCTTCGAATCAAATAACAGCAAAAGATACTATAGATTCATATTTTGAATGCATTAGTGAATGCAGCATTGTTGATGGACATCAAGAGTGTGTTACTCGATGTGTAGAAATTCATCTTAAGGGAGGAAATAAAAATGAATAGAAAATATTCTCTTCAAAGAAAAACAACTCTAAAGTGGAACTCTAATGGAGATCTTTCTGAGATTGATATGCTAAGAATTTTGGATAGAATTTCGGCTGCTGAACTGAATCAATGTGAATTGACATGCGATTTAGATGAATAAATACAGAAAAAACTATATTTAATTTCTTTTAATCAACTATTTTAAAAAGATCAATTCTCTATATAAAACATATTTTTTCTTTAATCCATGATTAAGAATATAAACGACTTCAAAAAGCTAAATAATAATATGAGAGAAAAAAATCTAAATTTAATACTTGATTCAAATTCCTACAAACTTGCACAGGAAGATCTTAATTTGCTTAGAAGTGACGAAATGCGAGGTGTAAGAATGCTACTAGAAATAACTAAGCCTGAATTAGTACTAGAACAACAAAATATTATCTCAACTATTATCGTTTTTGGAGGTGCAAAAATTGTTGAAGACTCATCAGCTCAGAGCAAAATTGATGAAGTAAAAAACTTATTAGAAAAATCTCCTCAATCTATTAAATTAAAAAATGAATTTAACAAGTTAAAAAATTTACTTTCTATGAGTCATTACTATGACTCCGCAAAAGAATTTTCAAAATTAGCTTCAATAAATAATCAAGATGATAAATGCAATTCTCATGTAATAGTTACAGGAGGAGGACCAGGAATTATGGAGGCGGCGAATAGAGGCGCTTTTGAAGCAGACTGCAAGTCTATTGGTTTAAACATACAGTTACCGAACGAACAATCCCCAAATTCTTTTATAACTCCTGGACTTTGTTTTAAATTTAATTATTTTGCATTACGCAAAATTCATTTTGTAATGCGCTCTGTTGCCGCTGTTTTTTTTCCTGGAGGGTTCGGGACACTAGACGAATTATTTGAATTATTAACTCTTCGTCAAACGGGAATGAAAAGTGAAATTCCAATAATTTTATTTGGCAGAAAATATTGGAATAATTTAATTAATTTTGAATTCCTTGCTGATTTCGGACTTATTATCGAAGAAGATTTAAAAATTTTTAAATATGCTGATACAGCTTCAGAGGCATGGGAAATAATTGAGTCTTATAAATTATCAAAGAAAAATTAAAAATTTAATTTTTTGTTTCGTGAAACTTAAGATCTTAAATTTATTTACTGGAGTAGCTTTAACCTTCATAGGTTAACTTTATAAATTTGTTATTAATTACTTTGCAATAAACGAAAAATTTACCAATAAAAACATATCCTAACCTAATGCAGCTTCATAAAGTCGTTCAAGCCCCCTTTATTTGGTTTGATTCACACTGCGGCCTACTAAAGCAGGTTGGACGTTTTTGTAATTAAATTCTATTGGTAGTATTAAACTTATCCCTGTCAAGCTTTGCTTTCCTGTTTTTAAAATTTAGGTGCTTAAATTTCCTTTATTAGATTTAGTCTTATCATATAGGTTATTAGAAATTTCTTGCCTTGTCACTTGTATAGGTTCTACTTTTCCTGCATCACCATGAGTTGGGCAGTAGTAAGTCATTAACATCCATTTTTTATCTTCATTCATAAAAATCTTCCTCTTAGAATTAAATTATTTAGGTGTTATTTAGGATATAAATCTAAAAAACTTCTCATATTTAATCTTTTTTTCGCTTTTGCTTAACAATATATAAAGTTGTAAAGATATGGTCTTATTAGATATAAATACGCATGACTAAAAAAATAATTACTGCTATTTGTAAGATAAATTTGTAAATCAATTAATGTCTCTAGAATCTATACTCATGGTTGTTGCTCCAATATGTGTTTTTACTGCCGGAGTTATTATTATGCCAATATTAGTAAAGCCACGTAAGCAATCTGTAACGCCTAAAAGATACGTTCGCGGCTTATGAAAATAATCAAAATTTACAAAATAGTATTTTAGAAAGATAAAAAGTAATTAAATACCGAAATAAAATTTAAGACTATATTAAATAAAAGTTTATTTAAAAATATTTCTACAAAGATGGAATTCCCAGAAGCAATTCTTTTTGATTTAGATGGTGTGTTATTAGATACAGAGCCATTACTAGCTAATGCTTGGAGTGAAACCGCAAAAGAATATAATCACTATTTATCAAAAGATAAATTATTAGAATTAAAGGGAAGAAGAAGAATAGATTGCGCAAAAAAAGTCCTTAAATGGATAAATATAGAAAGACCAATAGAAGAATTACTCATTACTCAAAAATTAAAAGTAGATAAAGTGCTCACTAAAGCAAAACCTTTTAAAGGCGCCATAGAATTAATCAAATTTTGTATAAATACCAAATTACCTATTGCTTTAGTAACAAGTAGTAGTAGTGAAAGTTTTAAAATAAAAAGCTCTTTCAATCCCTGGTTAAATTTATTCAAGACAAAGATTCTTGGAGATGATAAATTTATTTCTAATGGCAAGCCTTCACCTGATCCCTATTTGAGAGCATTAAAAATATTGGATGTAGATCCAAGGAAATCATGGGTTATAGAAGACTCATATGCAGGATCTATATCAGGCCTAAAAGCGGAATGTAATTTAATGTTTTTTTCCAACGATATTGAGATACTAAATAAATTAATAAATCAATTTAACCAAGAAAAGATTCAAAAAATTAATGAGTTATCAGAAATTATTTATTATTTAAAGTTATATAAAGGATTTTAAATCAATAACATTAATTCCCAATAAAATTTATAAACCAAACCTTAATATTTAATATGTGCGGAAGATTTGAACTTAAAACTAAATTTGATAAGTTACCAAAAGTTTTAAAACAAGACTATCCAAGTGGGCTTGATAATAAATACGAGTCTCAGAATTTAATTAGACCTACTGATCCAGTCCTTGTAATTAAGAATGAAGGAAAAATTCAGACTACTTTTATGTCATGGGGTTTTATATCACCTTGGGCTAAAGATCCTTTTGATAAAGAGAGACCCAGACCATTTAATGCGAGATCAGAAACTGTGGAAGATAAAAAATTATTTAGTGTAAGTTGGAAACATAAAAGATGTTTAATACCTGCAAGTGGTTTTTTTGAAAAAAACTATCGCATTAGGAAAGAGAATTATGAACCTTTTTGGTTAGGAGGGATTTGGAGTAAATGGTCTTCACCTGATGGAGCAGAGTTAGAAAGTTGCTGTGTTTTAACAACTGAACCAAATGATTTAGTGAAACCTTTACATCATCGTATGCCAGTTATTGTTCCTAATGGATATGAAGAACAATGGACTGAACAGGTTAAGGATGCTGATGAATTAAAAGGGTTAATGCCCATAATGATGGGATGGTCATCTTCTGGATGGATAGCAGAAGAATTTAATAAAAAGCCTAATGATCAAATGAATTTATTTTAAATTGAAAATATTAAATATTTTTTGTTATGGAAATTTATTAAGTTTATTGGTTAAAGCCATGGGGCTTTAATAGGTTTAGGTTAGTCCTGTTAAAAAAATGGTAAAAGTAATTAACAGAAAAATTAGATTTTTAAGATGGCTAAATACTGGTTTAATCTTACCTCTTACTGCCTTCGCGATTACTTCTACTTTATTTCTATATTTAGTTTTGTTGATTGCCATAAAATAATTTTTTACTTATTCACTAAGAATTTATAACTTATAAAGATTTGAAAATATTTATCAATTTCAAATTTTTGCCCTAATTAATACTATTTGAACATTTGACGCTACATATTACTTTCATAAAAAGAATCTTTGATGGATAATGAATTATATAAATTAAAATTTATTTAAAACTAAATCCTAACCCAAAATAATTTGAGGAATATTAATTTTTCTGGCCTTAAAGGTCAAGCACTTGCAATAAAGATGAGTGATATACCAAGCATGAAAGAGTTTCAAAGTGTTATTCCAAATAACTGCTTTAAACCTCAAACAATAACTTCATTAGGTTATCTTTTACAATCATTCATTATTCAGGCAATTGTTATAGCAATAGGATTAACAATTCCATTTAGTCAAAGAATGATCCCAATTTGGATTCTTTATGCATTTTTATCAGGAACCACTGCGATGGGTTTTTGGGTAATTGCCCACGAATGTGGACATGGAGCATTCTCGAAAAATAAGATTTTGGAGACCATTACTGGATATTTACTTCATTCATTATTATTGGTTCCATATTTCTCTTGGCAACGTTCACATGCAGTTCATCATCGTTTCACCAATCACATAACTAATGGAGAAACTCATGTCCCAATAGTTATTGATGGGAATGGAATTAGCGAAAAAGTTGGAGGTGAAAAAGAACTATCTTTCTCAAGTAAATTAGGCAAAACTAAGTATGGAATTCTCCAACTAGTTCTCCATCTTATTTTTGGTTGGCCTGCTTACTTATTATCTGGAAGTACAGGTGGTCTCAAATATGGAACTTCAAATCATTTTTGGCCAAGGAAACCTTTTTCTAAGACATTGTGGCCTGCTTTATGGGCTAAAAAAGTTTGGATTTCAGATATTGGTGTAGCTGCAGTAATAATTGGACTTATTATTCTTGTCATTAAACATGGAATCTTTCCAATAATTGGAATGTATGTTGGACCCTTATTAGTAGTTAATTGTTGGTTAGTTATATATACTTGGCTTCACCATACAGATTCAGATGTTCCACACCTCTCTAATTCAGAATTTTCTTTTATGAGAGGAGCCTTCCTTTCCATTGATAGACCTTATGGGAAGATTATTAATATTCTTCATCATAATATTGGTTCAAGTCACGTAGTTCATCATGTATGTCCAACTATTCCTCACTATCATGCAACGAAGGCTACTCTTGCCATAAGAAAAGCATTCAAGAAGGCCTACCTTTTTAATCCCGACCCAATACATAAAGCTCTGTGGAATATTGCTTGTAATTGTATTGCCGTTAAATCAGATGTCGATGAAGGAAGATATATTTGGCAATCCTCTTACAATAAAAAGCTCAAAACCACTTATTGAAACTAGTCAAATATCACATTAATTTACGCAAATCTGAAAATAATATAAAAGAACCATAAATTAAGTCTTTTTTATACTAAAAAGTTAATTGAAAATTGGTTTCTATTTTTTAAGTTATGAGCGGAGACAACCTACACGGCAAGCAGCCAATCAAGTTTTATTCAGAGGAAGTAACACTTACAAAAGTTCAATTATTAGAAAAGCAATTAAGTTTAGGAGATAAATTATCAGACTTAGATGAGAAGCATAAAGAATGGAGAAGACATTTATCCAGATAGTTTCTTTTAAAAGAAATTGAATTACTGAAAAAATAATTAAATAAATTATTAAACTTTATATTATTTAATTCTTGAATTTTTAATTTATTTAAATTTATCCGAAACAACTATATAGAGTCATTTTATAAAGAAGCTTTCCTGTAAATTACAGAAAAGTTATTAGCTGGCATACGAATAAGCTCCTCTTCAATGAAACCATAATTGGTAGCTTCTTCACCAACTTCTCCTAAATCTCTAACACCCCAAGATTTATTTTGCATTTTTAAGGAACTATCAAATAATTCATTGCTTTGACTTATATGCTTATTACTAATTTTAAATGGTCCATACAACATCAGAAATTGTCCATTTTTTAATAATTTACCAGACTCGTTAAATAGTGATTTTGTACAGTTCCAGGATGCAATATGAATCATATTGATAGATATAATTCCTTGAATGGAAAGAAGTAATTCGGATGGGATTTTCCAAGGAATTTTCTCCACATCAATATCTAAAGGTTGAGGCATTTTAAAATTTAATTCTTCATGATCAATCCAAGCACTAATACTGTTTCTATGAATTAGTTCAGGATCGCTCGATTGCCAAGTTATTTCCGGGAAACATTTTTGAAATATAACTCCATGCTCTCCACTACCGCTACCAATTTCTAAAATATGACCTTTTATTTGAAGAATTCTTGATAATACTTCTCCTATAGACTCTCTATTTTTCTCAGTTGCAGGAAAAAAAAGTCTGTTATCCAAAATAGTTTTTATTTAGCTCCTCTCAATTTTGGAGCTTTATAAAACATTATTTTGAAGCTAAAGAATAATATTGAAACAGTTAGAATTGGTAAAAGATAAAGTATCAAATCAGAACTGAATAAAGTTGGAATACTAGCAAAAATCATATGCATATAGTAAGTAGTGAATGACATAACTATTTTTTTATTTAATTTATTAATAGCAATTATTTACTTAAATAAAAAGAGTATTTATCCTTTTTTTTTTTAATAGAAATTTAGTTAAAGAATAGACTGCTTTAAAATTGATTCTTAAAGCTATAAAAAAGAAAATCATATTAAAAGATACTCTCTAGATATACATATATTGGGAGATTTAAATTTCTTGAAAAAATTAACTATTTTATTTAAATTAAAAAGAGTCAGCCTGTATCCCTACTAACTGACTCTTGAAATTATATTAGTCAAAATTCATATGAAATGAGGGTTTTTTTCTTAATAAATTAAGTTACTCATAATTATTTCCAAAATAACCAATGGTAAGAATTTGGTTACTAAAAAAATAAAAAGAATACAAAAAAAGCCACTTAATTATGATCTGGAATATATTAATCTAGGACTATTTAACAGCTTTAGATTTTCTTTGAATATTTATTTTGTAGTGGTTATGGATTTATAAACGATTGAAATATTACCTTTTTTACATCTATTAAATTCTAAGAATTCTATTGAATTTTAAACTATAAATTATCAACACCAACTCAAATCATAGTTATAAATGGATGCATGATATAGTAGTAATATCTCAGGTAGAGATAAGATTAATTTATATTGACCAAGCTAAAGAATTTCTAACAAAAATCCCATTTGCAATCGTCAAATTTTGAGACAAATAAGTATTAATGATCTATTTATTAGATCAAACTCTAAACTTATATTCTTTATCAAGCCTGAATCAATTTAATAACAAATTCAATGAAAAAACTAAACAAAAAATACGCCGATTTATTGCATCAAGCCTCTATTGCAACTGGAAGAAAAGAAGCAGTAGGTTTACTACATAAAGCGGCAAAACTTCAGACTAAATTTGATGAGAAGTCTAAGCTTTAATTAGCATTTGAATTATTTTCAATTTTAACTAAGGAGCTTTAGTTTCCTGTTTTTTTTGTCTTCTCCAACAAAAGAATTCTTGGAAAAATTATTCGAATTATGCAGAATATACTCGAGGAGTATCCCAACTCTTGATCAAGAAATAGAGGGATAAGTAATTAGTTAAACATAAACGTAACAGAAACGTATCTTAATGATCCTAATCGGGTGTATATGGAGCTATTTATTTACATAAGTAAATACATGTGTTATATTTATTAATATAAATTACTTAAAAAAAAATGACTCCTGAAGCAGAACGTTTTAATGGTTGGGCAGCAATGTTAGGTTTCGTAGCAGCTGTTGGTGCTTACGTAACAACTGGACAAATCATTCCTGGTTGGTTCTAATGAAGAACAACGAAACAAAATTAGTTGAAAAAGAAAAAATTGTAGCTGAAAAGCTAAATGGAAGATTTGCCATGATGGGTTTCGTTGCACTAGTAGGAGCTTATTTAACCACAGGTCAAATTATTCCTGGATTTATCTAAAAACTTTAAAAATATTTTATAAACCAGATTGCTAAACCCAATCTGGTTTTTTTTTGCATTTTTTTTTCTATTATTGAAAAATATTGGTTAGTATTATTTATATGAATACAAAGAAATGAATGCAATAAATAAATATTTACCTTTTGGCTTAAAAGCAGAAAAGATCATGCCATTTTTTATTATTTTTAAGCTTCTTACCTTCTCTGGTTTTATTGCTTATATGATGAATCGATAAAATGATTTATCCTCCACCTCAAGTGATTTTTGCCTTACTAATTTTATCAACTGCAGTAGTCTTACTTTGGGACATTAGATATAATCCTTTCGGTGAAGATCAAGACGGGATTTAAAAAAGGGCTATAAAACCACAATGAAAAAATTAAATTTATTTATATCTATTGATTCCCTAAATTTTTTGAGGTCTTTTATATTTTAGTTCTTCTAATTTTCTTTTTAGTTTGTACTAGGTGATTCATGACCTTTGCAATAATAGACCCGCTTCTTTTTTTCAACTTTACGCGTCCAGATATAACTAGGATGAACTTATACGCAACTATAAAAATCAACGCAAATTGAATTTTTAATCAGTATAAAAACTCTAACGGAATAATAGAAATCATATTAAGATTTAATCAAATAATTGGAGGAAATCAGATGACCAACCTCGGATTGGAGATTGTATTCTGGCTAATTTTATTAACCTACATTGGAGCTAGACTTACTCAAACTAAGAAAGGTTACAAACAACAGTATTAAAAAATGAGGTTCTAAGCGTGTCTTAAAGAAATCATTACGGACATATACTCAAAATATAATTTCTTTGGACATTGATTTAAATTTATATTTATCTAAAAAAGACTATTGGGCTGAAGAGTGCAAAGAACGTCCCTCTAAAAAAGAATGCCTTTTCTATTGCGACTGAAATTTACTTTTTTTACGTAAACTTGTAAATTTTGCAGGTTGATTTTTAATAAATCTATTCTAAATTAAATTTAATTTTTATTTGAGGAAGATTATGCCTACAAGAAAGAATAATCCCAAGACCAAAAAAGCTGAAACCAATACCGAATGGTTGGATAAAGTTATTAATCAATTAACCAAAAAAGAGTTCAATCACTATCTTTAGCTCGTGATTTGAATTCATAAGCTTTAACTTTCATTATTAGATTGATTTATAGCTTGAAATTTCTTTTGAATGAAGTTAAAAAACGGTGAGTTTGATCCTAGCTACAACAATAACTATTTTTAAGAAGAATACATATATTCAAGAGGCTAAAAAAAACCAAAAGATATTTAGGGATAAAATACCTTTCTAAAAATCTAATTGTGATTCGTATGTACGTTCTAATTCTTAAATTTATGGATTTTAAATTGAGGTAAATAATAATACAAAGAAAATTTTTTGATTTTATAAGATGATAGATTAATTTATAAATTTAGGGTACAAAATGAGAGTGAAACTTGAACCTAAAACAGCGTTTATAGGTAAAAAATTTGCATATATATTTCTAGGAATTATATTTGGTCTTAATTCAATAGTCTTTGTTTGGTATTTCTTTTTTTCTAACCTAACTTAGAGCTAATGAATTATCACTTATTAATAGATCTTGGGAAATTAGTGCTTATATATCTTTTGTCCTTGTACCTAGAGCAAAAGGTAATTCCTCAAAAAAATCAAATTAGGTAGGGATAAAAGATGTATAGCTTAGAAAAATAATAAAATCTTTATTAATTTAGGCTAATTAGGAGAGGATCATCATGGCCAGTAAAGATTTTCTTGAAGTGTTTTACCACCTAAATAATCTTTACACTTCTTTTTCAACTCATAGAGCAATCAAACATATTTCTTGATTTCAAAGAAAATTATTTTCCTTAATATTTTAGAAGAAAAAAAGAGCTAATCTGCAAAATACAGATTAGCTCTTAATTATAAATTTAAATCTAAACGAAACCAGGGATAATTTGACCTGTTGTCAAGTAAGCTCCTACTGCTGCTATCAAACCTATCATTGCGAATCTTCCATTAAGAGTTTCAGCAACTACTTTTTCCTTTTCTACTGTTTTAGTGTTGAGGTTTTTATTTTTCATTTGACTGTTGTTTGAATAAATTATATTTTCTTCTTGAAACTGTTTAGTTAAATATGCAAAAACTAGTGCAGTTATAGATACTATAAAAATCAAGAAGCCAGCAAGTGGGCTCATTAAAATATTCCAGGAATTATTTGGCCTGTTGTTACATACGCTCCTAGCAAAGCAACAAAACCAATCATTGCCCAACGACCGTTCACCTTTTCTGCATTTTGAGGGTATCCGTCATATGAGACTGACTCATCAATATATGGACGAGTTTCAGCAGGGAACATATTTTGTCTACCGCCTGATTCTGTTGTTACTTGTGAATTAGCCATTGTTTTTTGTTTAATTGCTAACGAATGTAACACGAGTATTAACAAATGTAAAGCATCTCACCCTTGAATCCATTTTTAGATAGAAAGATTGACTGTAGTGTATCGCAATTGACAAACTGAGGATGTTTCTAGTATTGAATACCAAAAAACTCTCGAAGTTATATGTACTTCCCGTGTTCCCTAAGAAGATCCGTAGAATAAAGTCGCATTCAGCATATTAATTAACTTAAGTATTTATACTCACACTAAGTAATTTTACTTACTATAGTGGTTATTAAGCATTTAGGAATTGCTTAGCTGGTTAAGCTCAGTCAGTCTGGATTTAACTTTATCGTCATGAGAGTTTGCTAGTAGGGATGCGAGCAAGCTCTTTTTAATTTTTTACAAACTAATAAATCAGTTTGTAAAATAACAAATTAACATTTTTTTTTGATTTTAAATAATAGATAACCTTTGGATAAGGCCTTAATAAGCAATTAAGAAGAAGTTATGAAATAAGACAAAATAAATTACTTTTATTATTTTTAAAACTTACCTGTCAATATAAAATAATCTTGCTAAAAAAGGATAAAGATTAAATTTCAAATGTCATTAGATTTCATTCTTATTCCTTTTTGTATAATTGCTATTTTATGGCTTTTTAATCGAGAGAACAAGATCTACCGCAATAATAAAAAAGCTCGATAAAAATGAAATATAGAATATAGACTCCACAAATTTAAACTTGATATTTAATATTGCTGTAACTATTTTGGTGTTTTTTATTTAGGTTGTTTCCTTATTTTATGGAAATTGAATTAGTAAAAAATTTTAAAATGGCAGTTTTGTATCTTGGACTTACTAGCCAAGCTAAAGATGTAATTGAACTTTATAATTACTATTATCAAACTAAAAATATGCCAATAAAACAAGTAAATGAAAAACGAAAAAGATTGCGATATTTGTAAGAAGTCAGGCAAAATTCATTTTAGAATTAAATCTATTAATTACACAAAATGGATTTTCTGCTGTAAAAAATGCTGGAATATTATTTCAAAAGAAGATCAATATTCTTATGGAGGAACTAGAAAGTCATGATTAAATTTAAAAGAAACGTCATTGACAATCATCTTAAAATAAAAAGAAATTAACTTATTATTACATGGCTAATTTTTCTCCCAAGGAGATAGAGATCTAATATAATTTAATCAAATTGTTTTTGACTGATTAAAAAAATTCGCAGAAGCTATTAAAGTAATTAAGAAAGATATTTCATATATACCAATAGAATTAAAGAAAAAGCTTGAAAAGGAAAATATTTTTTTATGGAGAGAAAAGTGTAAAGATGGTTTCAATATGATTAGTATTTTATAATCTTAAAAACTATTGAAAATTAAATCAAATAAATTTCTTTTGCAAATTTCAACCCAATCAACTATTAAAAAATTTATCCGTCAAATTTCTTTACCTTGGAATTCTATTCCATTAATGGATAGATGGTTAATAACGCAAATATTACCTCCAATGTTATTTGCTATCTCTGCTTTTACTGTTATTTCATTATCAGTGGGAGTAATGTTTGATCTAATAAGAAAAATAGTTGAATTTGGATTACCTTTATTTTTAGCTATAAAAGTTCTTTTTTATAGCCTTCCAAGTTTTCTAGTTTTGTCATTCCCAATGGCAGTTTTATTATCTACATTATTAGCTTATGGGAAATTATCAGCCAATTCCGAATTATTAGCATTAAGGTCTATAGGGATAAACACATCAAGAATTATTGCTCCTGCAATTGCAGTTTCAATATTCATGACAGGCTTAACTTTTTATTTCAACGATAACTTGGTACCTGCAAGTAATAAGTTAGCAGAATCTACATTAAGAGCTGGTATTGGAAGTTCTTTTAGTAGTGAGAAAGGGAAAGATAATATTATGTTCTCTAGATATGGTTCAAGAATAGAATCAGCAACAAATAAGCCCACAGAGACTAATACATACCTCACTCATATTTTCTATGCATCATTGTTCGAAAATAACATTATGCAGGGAGTTACAGTTTTGGATTTTTCGAGACAAGATATACAGCAAATTTTAAAAGCAAAAAGTGCTGTATTTGATAAGAAAAATTCCTCCTGGATATTTTCAGATGGTAGTATTGTTTCTATTGACCAAGGCGGACAAACTACTAATATTCAATTTGAAAAATATAGATATCCATTTGTTGAAGGGCCTTTAGATTTAGCAAGAGTCCCAAAAGATGCTACCGAAATGTCTCTTAAGCAAGCATTAGAGGCTGAGCGAATATATAAAGAGACAGGAAACTTAAAAGAAATAAGAAGAATCCAAGTTCGCATACAAGAAAAATTTACTTTGCCTTGTGCATGCTTAGTATTCGGTTTAATTGGTAGTAGTCTAGGATCTAAATCTAATTTAAGATCTTCCAAAAGTCAGGGATTTGGATTAAGTGTTATTCTCATATTCATTTATTATGTAATGTCGTTCGTATTCAGTTCATTTGGAGTAAAAGGACTGTTAAGTCCAATAATTGCAACTTGGCTACCTGTTTTAATTTCTTTGGGTGGTGGAATTTATTTCTTAAGAAAGTCTAGTTTATAAATTTTGATTAATTGACATTTAGTCTAAAATAATATTAACGTTCTAATTTTTTATGACTATTGAAACTACTGTTTTCACCTTTAAAATTTCAAATACATTTGAAGAGTGGGCTAAGATCTTCGATAGTCCAGAGATAGATGAATTTCATAAAGCTGTCGGATTATCTCCTCTTTATAGAGGGAAAGGTTTAACGGATCCTAAAGAAGTTATTGTTATTCATCAAGCCAAAGAAGGAGTCGCTAAACATATATTTTCTGATCCCGAGACAATCAAGAATATTGAAGCTGGAGGTCATATTTATAGCACTACAAAAATCACAAGTTGGTTATCAGATTAAATGAAAAAGGTATTCAACTTAACGCAAGAAATAAATTTACCTGCAAACTATTTTGAAATTGATTCTTTAGATTATTTATCCTAAGAATAATTTTATTTACTAATATATTTTTCTCTAAATTCATCATTATGAAGATAAATAGTTTTTACTTATCTCTAATTATTTAATTCATTTTATTTCGTTAGCTATAGTTATTATCTAAAAAAAATCAAAACAAAAAGAAATTGAGCTAGAGAGGTTTATACAAAGAGTAATTTTTTAAGGATGAAGGAAAATTAAACTAGTTTGGCAAACTAAATTATTTACATTAAATTTGCAAAAGATTTAAAGGAAGAATTAAAGAATCAATTCATTAAATAACTCGCACATTTACAACTTAAATTTTAATATTAGCTTATAAGTTATTTTTAAAAATATGGGCGAGGCAAAAAGAAGGGAAGTATTAGGTATCCCTCCAAGAAAAAATACAATAGACATTAAAAAATCAGATAGATATATTTCTTGGTTTCCTATTACAAAAACAACAATTAAAAAATATCCTTACATGGGGGTAGCAACAATGGCATTAGGTGCAATTATATTCTTAGTAAGTGGTGGATTTAATACTATTAGTTGATAGTTAGTAATTTTATTTCTGATTTTTTAAAGGCTTTTTTTCTTTAAATATTTTAAAATTACCTTTTATCAATTCTCATATAGCCGAACCAATCAGGTGTATTTTGCTCTTCTACATAATTATCATTTAGTGTTAATTCAATTTCCCAATCTTTTATATATTTTATAACCTCACAATCGTCTACATCCGTAAAACTTTTAACAGCAGAAATATCATCTTTATGTTTTTTTTTGCAGTCAATTAGCCATTTTGATTTGGCTTTATTTTTGGCTTCTGAAGAACTAGAGGCAACAACGAGACCAAATTCATGTTTTTCTTGCATAGAGCTTGGATCATATCCTCCAATATTTACAAACCATAATTTTTTATTAGAGATTATCCCTTTTTTAGAAGTCTTATTTTGTGTTTCCCTACTCTCTTTATTTCTAAGATTTATTTTATATCCGTCAATTGAATCAATTTTTTTATAACTATCAATATGTAAGCCATTATTAGATCCAAACCAATCATTTCTTAACTGATCAAAGGTATCCTCAATTTTTGTACCTATAACCCACCTAACATCATGCAGTTCAATATTTGCTTTAGGAGATCTACCTCCAACTACAACTAAAAAAAGAAATTTTTCAAGAGGTTCCATTTATTTATCCTAAATAGAAAGCTAACTAAAATAAAGGGTTATCTAAAAGATATGATAAGAGGATTATTTAAGATAAATTAAGACTAATACTTTTTATGGAACTAATTGGAAAATACAAAAATTCAGGATTTGAGGCTGTAGCTGATGGTGTTATTTCTTTCTTTGATCGCCGCAAAGATTTGCATACTAATGGTATTATTTTCGGTCAAGGCACCTCTTTAAATGATGATCCATATAAAGTTTCTACTGATATTAGTCTTGTTTCAATAGATAGGTCAGATCCAGAAGCCTTCGCAATCTCTGAAGTCATAATTAGAGGAGTTAATGCAGGACTAAAAAAATATCTTGAGGATCATCCTCTAATAAAAGAATGCTGCCCAGAACAATCTTTATTTGTTAATCCAATATTTAATTTACAACGTTATGCACCAGGAGAGGGATTCAAGAAATGGCATTGTGATTGGACTATTAGTAATGAAGCTACAGAGCCTGTCAATAGAGTCTTGGCTTGGATTCTTTATTGTAATGATATTAGTTCTGGTGGGACTGAATTCCATTGGCAGAATCATCATGAAATAGCTGAGAAGGGAAAACTTATTATCTTCCCAGCAGGCATATCTCATATTCATCGTGGAAGAGTAAACAATACAGAGATCAAAACTATTGCAACTGGCTGGATTAATGCTGGAAAACTTGAAAACTATATTTCACGTTTAGCAAACTCATAAATATTAAATATATATTTGTTAAATCCAAAAAAATTTTTATTAGCTTTTTTTATGCTAAATAAGTTTCTTTAGCTATAAATTAATATATAGTAAATTTCTTTAAAATATTTGTTTAGTTAAACCAACCTTTTTTCTTAACTTTAACTTCTGGGACTGTTTTTATCTTTGATTTTTCATCTGTTCTACCTTTTATAATCATTAAAGGAACAATTCCCCACAACCCGAAAAACAATATCCAAAATACGTAAACGTTCATAGTTAAAGCAAAACTTTTTTATATTTTAAATATATTTCCTATTTGTCTGTGACTTTCTTTTTATACTTCTCTTTGGGATGTATAATCTGCTTCAATTAACTATTTTAATTTTTAAATTTGAGACAGCTTTTATCCATACAAAGAGCACAGCAAAATAAAAAAAAGGGCTTTATAAGTCCCTATAATTTTTCTAAAAGAAATTTTTATTTAGAAAAACCCTGGAACAATTTGACCTGTAAAGTAGTAAGCTCCAACAAGAGCAAGCATACCGAGCATTGCAGCTTTACCGTTAAACTTTTCAGCTTTTTCGGTCATAAATTTTTTGACGAATTCCATAATAAAGTGAGATATATTTATATATACATTAATTAATCTAAACTTGCCCTTGATGTAGTGTTTCCTACCAAAATTAATCTTTTTAAAAGAACTTAATTTTTTTTTAACTTAGTGGATCATTTCCTACCAACCATAATCACACCTTTATTAAGAGTGAAAAATTACTCTAAAAGTCTATTAAGATAGATAACTACCAAATCATTTATAAAAATTTAACAATTTTCATATTGTCTTAATGAAGAAGGAATGAATAGAATAAAAATAAGTATAAATAACTAAATGACAGAAAGGACGCAATTAAATATAAATATCAAACCAGACTTATTAAAAAACCTTAAGAAGACAGCACTAGAAAATAATAGAAAGCTAGTTGAATTGATTAATGAAGTCCTAACTAATTATATTAATGACATTAAAAATGACCAAACAAAAAATAGGAGTATTTTAGATGAATTAGATGAAGTAAAAAATAGGATATCAGTTTTAGAAAACATAAAAAAATAAATGAGATTTTTATTTGTTTAATCAATAAAATATTTAATAATAAAAAATCTATACTTAAAACAATAAAATTTTATTCAGAATCTATTCCTGATAAGAAACTCATAATTCTTACTTCAATATTTTTAATTTCAATACCAGTATTTGCAGATGATATCCCAAAAGAAATAGGATAAGAGGTTGTTAATCTTGTTTTTAAAAAATATAGAAAAGGTTTATCAAATAGATATAAAGGAACTGGTTTAAACCCAAGCTATCCAAACTGGTCTGAGAGAGAATATTTTGTAAGTCTTGCTGCTGGTACTTACCAAGAATTCAATTAATAAGCTATGAAATGGTTTAATATTGGTACCTGTTATGGTTCTGCTGAAATATTAGAAGCTGATTAACAACTAATTCTCTTACTAATTACAACTACAATTCCTACTCTACTAAAAAGTAAATTAGAAGCTGTTAAATATTAAAAAAGACTCTTAAATTCTTTTTTCAAAAATTTATATTCTGAATTAATCTCATCTAATACTCCATTTACTTCATCTTTCAAATCTTTAAATTCATTAATTGCTTTTTTACTTTTCGAATAAAATATTGATTCAAAAGTTCCAGGATTTACCTTCTCAATCCAATATCCCGAGAAACAATAAAGCTTATTAGGAATAAGTTTTATCATGTGAGAATCCTTAGAAGTTTTATATTGATCAATCATCTTATTGATGAACCCCCCTCTAGTTTTACTAACCCCAAATTTTGTAATATCTTTCGAAATTGACTTGACTTCTAGGGATACATTTTTCCTTTTTTGTATTACATTCCTTGAAAGAATTTTTTCAAGAGAATAACAATACTCAAATAGTTTTGTATTTTCTTTTTTTGTAGGATAGATAATAGCAATTAAAGTAAAAAGTAAAAAAGAAGATAAAAGTAGGTTTTTAAACATTTTTAATTCAAGTTTTTTTAAGGTTTATATTAGAAATTAAATAAAGGAATAGCATCATTAATTAATTTCCTTTTCTAATTTTTTCAAACATATTTAAATAATACTGAGGATAAGTATCAGTCAAAATTTCAAGTCTTTCTTCCGTCATTTCCATTCCTTCAGGCAACTTAACCAAATTAGGAATTGCTTCTTTAATAGCTTGTCTACAAAAATTGATTCTGTTTATTATTTCTATTCTAATTTCACTTTTTATTGATCCATCTATTGCGAAAATATTATTTATATCCAGATTATTTCCATCTAAAAGTGCACTTAAAACTTCGTCTGATTTTCTTAAGGCAGCTTCATTTTCTTTACCTTTATTTATTTCGAAACTATAAATACAACCTCCCATTGAAATAACTCTAGCTAGACATTGATCATTTCCTATTTCACTACATGGGAGTTTAAATGACTCTTCTATTTTTCTTAATTCATAACCATTCTCTCCTTCTGGGAAGCCAGCATAAGCATGAATAGGCAATATTAAAACAAAAATAATGGCAATAATTTTATTTAAAATGGAGATTCCTAAAAATTCATATTTATTTAACGAATCCAATGCCTCTTTCATCACCTTTACTTAGTATCTTGAATATCAGCACTATCAAGTTTTTTAATAGAACTTAAATATTTATCCTGAAAAACTTCAATTGAGTATCCCATTGATATTGCACAATCGGATGAAGAAACTTTAGATTTAATAGCTCTCTTAGCCCAACTATGCCTAATCATATTCATTGTAAATTGAGGAAATTTCTCTTTTTTTATAATTTTCTTTAATCTCTTCCCCATTTGATCTGTTTTAATTTTTGAATAAGTTGGGTCATATTTTTTATCGCTCATATTATATTCCCAAGGCCTATCTATATTATTTAAATCAAAAGTATCTACTAAAGATTTATCAAGAGTAAAAGCTGTCCTTTCCTCAAGTTCATCCTCCTCTCCCTTAAGTCCTAATACAGTACAAGTTTTATCTTGATGATTTATATATGACCCAAAAACTTCTGAAGGTCTTAAACCGTAGCAATACATCATCCCAAGACTCCACTTCCATTCTGGCATTAAATCTCTTAATTTAATTACTATTTCTAATAACTGATCATCTGCAAGGTTAAGTTTAGTTTTTCCCCTGATTTTTTTAGCTTCAATATTTTTCAAATCTTCCTTAATTCTCCAATATCTTATTACTTACTTAATTCTATAATCTTCTCTAACGCAAAAACAACCTCTATATGATCTTTTGTCTTGAGTGGATGAATTGAGATTTAAAGACAAACTTTACCCAAACTTTTTATTAATTGATATTTTATCTAAACTAGAAGATATAAATGGCCTATTTTGATATGGGATTATTTGATTTTTTCTTCCAAAATTGGCACAAAAAAAATTTAATAATCTCCATAGAGAATTCTGGTGAATATTCAAATGACCTTTGGGCGGATGCGATTACAACTGGCTGGGAATATTCTTGTAATTTAAATTTAACAACACCAAAGATTTGTATAGAAAATGATGGTTTAATTACTAACAATACTTCGGTAAAACCTGAGTTATTTGGCGAACCAAATAAACTTGGCAAAGATGGAGACCCTTCCGGTATTTTTGGTTCTTGGGTAAGAAGGCATGGACATGAAGAGGAGTTTGAAGAATTAGCAAAAATTTCTCAAAATATGATTTATGCTAGATATTCTGAAATAGGAAAAATCCCATTTAAATCAAAACTAGAAAAAGATTTTAAAAATTTTTTAATTGATTTTAGATCTATCGCCGAATCTTATATTGATATAAATGAAAAATTATTCAAAATTAATAATGAATTAAGTATTAAAACGGAGGCTTATAGAGATATATATAGGAAGTTAGTAATTAAAAAGAAATTCCCAGATTCATTCTTTAGCAATTTGTTATGTGAGCTAAATGGAGTTTCAGCAAAAACTGCTTCTTTATTGTGGGAGGCTGGCTACCTTACAAAAGAACAAGTTCTTAATGCACCTAATGATGAATTATTAGAAATAAAAGGTATTGAAAAAAGTTTGATTACAAAAATAAAAGCCTAAATATCATTTTCAGCTTCTGGAAAAGATTTCATATATTTCCTATCAATAAATGTTCCGATAATGCCAATACTGAATATCAATATTACGCTGACTATAAATATAATTAAATATTCTTTTTGCAAAGATGGTACATTTCCATCAAGAATCTTTTTAATATTAAAATTTTGATTTTGTAATTTTCTAAAGCCGTTTCCAGTCGCGACAAATGGCAAGTCAGAAAGTAAAACACTAACAATTAAAGCTAATAGAAACTTTCTCCACCTTAATTTAGTAAGTCCTACTCCATAACTTACAAAATCAAACCAGCCCGTCATTAAAAAACCAGTTAAAAGAAAAAAGTTTTTCTCTAGATATTTTTTTGATAAATTTTCAAATTTATTTAAATATTTTTTTGACATGACTCTTTTAAGTATTTTCCTTCCAAATCTTTTAGATAATGAAAAACTAATCGAGCATGATAATAAATCGGCAATAAAGCTTATTAATAGTCCATTTACTAATCCAAAAAGATACCCAGAAATCAATAAGCAATAAGTCCCTGGTAAGATTGGTATAACAATACTTATAAGTCTTAAAAATAAAATTAATAAGATACCCCAGTTTCCGGATAAAGCTTCTACCACTAAAATAAATCAATTTCTAAATAATATATTTGAAAAAATTACTTTTAGTTGATAACGAATCAAAAGTTAAGTTTAAATGTAAAAGATATAAAATTGAACTTCACAAATATTCTGATCACAAACTTTTCAAAATAAAGAGCTGAGAGATCAAGATTAGATGAATAACATATAAGTTTTAAAAGAAACTTTAAGAGAGAATTTATATGTTATTCAACTGTTCTAGTTTGTTTAATCCGCTACAACTGAATATTAATCAAAGTTGTTTTATTACTTACAAATTATTGTGATATTAAAAATTTATTAATACCGGAGTCTTAAATTTAAAAATTATTATAAAGAGAAAAGTATAGATACAATAATTACTATCAATTAATACTTTAATATGCTTTATTTAATTCGAAAATCATTTAATTCTGTTTTATAGTTTCAACAATTATAAGAAAATTATTGGAAAACTTTAATTACTACGAGTATTTAAATTCAATATCTTTTCACCCTCCAGTAATGATAATAACTACAATAATATTCTTTTTTATTAGAAGAAAGTTTTTGGTAGATGCAAAAAAACACTAGAAACATTTATTTATCATTTAATATTTAAATCCTTAAGTGAATTAAAGATTAAATAAACGAAAGAAGCTAAAAAAACTAAAGTATATATAGATTCCATTTAACTAACAGTTGTGATAGAGCTGCTTAATCCGTAGGTAAGAAATATAAAAGTGGCGAATGATACTCCAACCATAACAGTAGTGTACAATTTATTTAATTTAAAATCATTTTGGATAGAGGAAAAGTCAGCTATTACAAAGTTTTTCATTGAATATTTTTCTCTACTTGTAAAATTATTGCTGTTAACTAAATTACCAAGAATAGGTTCTGAGGTAAGCGATTTTTCCTGAATTTTAACTGAATTAAAAGTTTTATCTTCATTAAAGAAAGTTGGGAACATATAAGTATGCCATAAAGCTATTATTGCTACCCAAAAAATTACACTTAAACCTGCAATCCCAAAAAGTAAGAATCTAAATGTGTCCATAATTATTATTTATTATAATTGCAAATCTACAATAGATTTTTTAAGGAAAGTTTAAAAAATATACTTTACCCAAACCAATAAATCATTTCCTATGGTGACCAATGATCAAAATTCATGTTAATAAGTGTTTTTACTTATACAAAAGTTAAAGATATAAATTTAATTTAATTTAAGAGGTCAAAATAAATATTAATTAACTTTTTTCAAATGGACTTTAGAGTTGTAATAGTTATTACTCCTATTATTTTTTCCTGGATCTTTACAGTTTTTTGGTTGGGTAAATGGGATGTATTTAGATTGACACCTTTTGGACTACCCAAAGATGGTGTAGTTCCTTTTAAGAATTATCAAGTTTGGGAAGATTCATCGATTATCAATACAAATAGACCTGAGGAAGGTTATCCAGTCTTCACCGTTAGAACTGCTGCTGTAAATGCCTTAGGAATTCCAACTGTTTTTTTTCTAGGAGCAATTTTGGCTATGCAGTTTAAATCTTATTAAATAAGGAATTTAAATGGATATTAGATACTTAATTGTGGGAGCTCCTTTTATAGTTGCTTTCTTCTATACTTTGTTTTGGCTTAAAAAATGGGGAGCTTTTAATTCATCTTTTGATGATAACCAAAAAAAATTGATTCCAAAAAATGATTCATTACAAGAAAACTTGATAATAGAAAATATCTTTCTCACAAAGAATTAAAACAATTTTTTAAAATCATAATGATACCTCAAGAACAATTTTTCTTTTTTGCAATCTCACTATATGCTTTTTTTCATCTTTCAATGAGTCTTGTCAATATTTTTATCAGATTTCAATAAAACCTTTCTATTTAAAACAAATTTAAAACATCTTATTGTATAAAATAAATCTTCCAAAATTAAGGAACTCAATGTATAAATATAAAAGTAGAAAGTAGGGCATTCTACTAACCGCTAGCTTTGATAACTTCGGTTTGTAATGAGAACCTCCCTTTAACCTCATTTTCTTTTTTGCAATCTTAGAAAATGAGGTTTAATTTTTTAAAAGTAGAATAAAAAGATCAGAGATAACAGTTTTTGTATTAAAAAACAATTTATATAATTAAAAATAATTCATATATTTGTATATTATTTACTTTAAAAAAAATGGTTTTTTATCTATAAAGTATATGTAGATATTCGGCGAATCTGCAACGGAATATAATCCGTATTTATGAACCTAGTCGAAGAAAATATTCTTAACTACTTTTTAGTTATTTTAGTAGTTAGGAATATTTTTATTAAGTTTTGCAATTTAATTAGTAAGGAATTATTTATAAAAATTAAAATGTTAGAATATATTTAATAGATGCAATTACATGAAGAATAAGTTTGATAAAGAAACAACTTTAGAAAATATTTATGCGGATTTAGAATCTGGAATGCCAGAGAATAAGTCTATTAAAGAGTATGCTCTTCCTAATGCAAGACAATGGTTAGGGGCTAGATTTGTTGCTATTTGGGTTTTGCCTATTTTTTTTATAAAGAAAATTTCAAAATTCTATAAATCCTCTGCTTTTATAAAACCTTACTCACCATCAAAAACAGGTCCTTCTTATACGCAACCCGAAACTCTATATACTTCTTTAAAAAATGTTTTTAAAGGTAATGATCATTTAAGATTTTTTGATCATAGATTTATCGGTGTTTGGGTATTACCTATAGCCTTAACTGGAATTGTTTTTGAAGTACTATTGATTGCTCCAATTAATAACACCTCTCCTTTTAATTAAATAAAATAATTTCACAATTCTCAATATCAATTAAAAAAATTACCAAACAATCTTTTATATTTTGATTTATGGTTAAATTTAAAAAATTTAATGATCTGGAAAGTTAAAATGAAAAATGGAACAAGAAATTAATTTTAGAATTTTAGAAACGATAGAGGCATGTAAAAGTATTCATGCCTTGAAGCAAGAGGAAGAAAATCATACATCAATAAAAGAACTAATAATCCTAGAGGAAATTTATGGATAAAGACTCCCAAAAGGTAACAGAAGAAGCATGGTTAATATGCCCTAACTGGACCGAAGTAAGACGTTTTACTAAGAATAAAAATAATAAAGATAAGTTTTTCGAGTATATGTTTGTTGATAGTGGAATTGTTGTTGGCACATTAGGTGATAAACCTCCACTTATGAAAACAAGAAAAGAAATAAAAATAGAAGCTGCTCGCAAAGAGTACCAAAAATTAATCACTTCGGGCTGGCAAGTAACTGAACCAAAATGGTAAGTAAATTAAACATTTTTTTTAATATTTTCCGAATTTCTTGATTATTATTTATGATTTGTATTCTTGTACAAATTAATTACTATAATTTTCCAAATAGTAAAGAGCTACATATAGGCTGGCTTCATTACCAATAACTAGTATTTTTTGAGGCTAATTCATTCATTATCTTTCCTTTTTTGAGCATTATTTCAAGATTTTAAAGATAGTAATGATGAAAAATAATAATAAATTTATTTACTAATTTTTAAGTTTGAATGCATATTTATCGGAATAAATTAATGCTTTTTCAAACGTAGAAAAGAAGACATACAAACTATTTAATGCGATCAACCAAATCACTAATGACTTTCCATGCTGAGTTAATTGAAATGTTCTTTGAGTCATAATTGATTTCTTTGAAAATTACGGTTGACTTCAGCTGTATCAATCCAACTGCCTAATGACAACCATATTTTTATTTTAGAAAAGTTATTAAACTCTATAAGTAAATATACTTGCCTCTTCCCGTACCGTATCGTTCCTTAAACCGTACATCTTTGGATTCTTTTGATATGAGTTAGTCGTTATAAGGTTACATGAAGGATTAGGGGCATCATGAAATAGAAAATTCCATCTGCAATAATTAACTAATTTTTAAGACAATGGGTAATGAAGATAATAATAAAATCTCAAAGCGATTTATAGGACCTTATTAGGCATAATAAATTCGTTGAATTTAAAGATAAACAACTTTACATATTATGAAAATGTTTAAATTATGTCATTCGTTTTTATGATGTTAATAGTGGAATTATTGTAAATTCCTAATAAATATAAATTTACAGTCAACATAGTTTTATATCTGGCGATTTACTAAATAGATAGCAAATGCTAATAATAATATTTCATTTTTACTCGAAATAGTAAGTCATATAATGTTGATATAAGATTATTATTCTAAACTCATTAACCAACGAAGTTTGTTAATGAGTTGGGGGTGAATCTATACCTTTTTTATTTTTTTCTTAGACATTTTCTTTATAACAATATATGTTATAAAGATTAATCAGAGAGCAAAAAATAGAATTGGTTATTTAAAAATTCAATCAATTAATACACTAGTAAATACTAAAAATAAGCAAAAACTTAAAATATTTTAAAGTAAAACTCAAATAATTCCAGGTACAATTTGTCCAGTTGATATATACGCTCCAAGTAAAGCTATTACTCCTACAAGGGCAAACCTACCATTTAATTTTTCTGCACTTGTTTTTTGAGGATCAATGTTTCTTTTTTGATTTTGGTTTTCCATTAAAATACACCTGGGATAAGTTGACCTGTTGTTACATATGTTCCTACTAGGATCATGAAAGCCATCATTGCTGGTCTTCCAATAGCTCTATCAAGAATGTCTTTGTTTGAATTCATTTTTAAAATAGTTAATAAATAAATATTACTTATTGTAAATAGAAATCGAGAAGAGATTGTATCATTTGAGTTAATTTACACATGATTGAGCCAAAGATGTCACAATAAGCTTAATTTTTGCACCCGATATTAAAAATTTCCCAAGAAATAGTAACTAAAGAAGATTTAGAAAAAAAATTAAAATCTTAGAAAAGAAGTTCAATATTTAAAAGCCGTTTTACATTACCAAACTAAAATGAAACAATTGGATTAGCTTTTCTAAATTAACTGAAAGTTGTATTATTTGATATTGATAAAAATAGCTCTCTAAATTAATTTAATATAATTAATTCAAGAGTATTGGAGAATGGAAGTCTTACTTTTTGCGCTGTTTTTTTTAGTTACTATCATCTTCTTTGTTGCAGGAAAAGATGATTTTGGAAGAAAAGAAATTAAATTAAAATCAGATCAGAAAGAAAACGTTAAAAACGATCTAAATGATGAGCCTAAAGAAGAAGTCAAAAAAGAAGTAGAATAGCAATTAAATTAATAATATTATCAATGATTTATGGTTTTGCTTATCTAGGCATGGTTATAGCTATTAGCGCAGGATGGCTTGTACTTGCAGTATTAAAGAAACCTGAGTTTATTGAAAAGCCAATTGAGGAATTAAAAAACAAATTAAGACCTTTTTTAAATTCTAAAAAGGATGAATGAAACGTTCACTAATTTCATTTTTTCTATTAGCTTTAGCAATTAATTTTTACTTTTTGAATACATTACCAATATTCGCAAA
>QCVU01000009.1 GCA_003210275.1 Prochlorococcus sp. AG-686-M10 | reverse complement strand
CTTATTAGAATCTAATAAATTATTATAAATAAATATTTGATAGTTTTTATTGAAGATATTAACTTTATCTATATTTTTATAAGATAAGATATCCGAACTTTGGTTATTATTAACTAAATATGATTTTAATAAAATATCTTTATCTTTTAAATTAAATAAAGTTACTAAATAGTCCTCTTTTTTTAGAGGATAATTTTTGTTATTTAACAGTTCATTTTGTTTGAAATTATTAGTTAAAAAGATATTATGTTCATTTTTAAAGTTATTCAATATTTCTTTAAAAGAGATATATTTTTTCCTAATATTTTTATCAATATTAATTGATTGTAATGCATCAAGTATTAAGGTTTTGTTGGAGGAAGTAATAATATAATTATCATTAGTTCGATAAATATATTTTAAATAATTTAATTTATTTTCTCTATATATTTTAATTAATTTATCAGGCTTATCAATTTTATTTGCAAGATTTAAAATATCATCTATATCTTTTTTTTCCTTAATTTTGAATATTATCAAAACATCATCTTTATTTTTTTCTTTATTATCATAGGTAGTTATTGCAAGATCATTATTATCATTAAATTTCCTAAATAAAAATTTTCGGTTTTCATTTTTTCCTATTAAAACTCCAATATCTCCATTTGAAATTCCGAGTTCGTTATTATTTTCAGTACACATAATTGGGACCCCTTCTTCAAGGTCAATGAAATTATAGGGTTTTCTTTGACCTAAAACGATATCATTTATATTCTCAACGCTCCAAGTCCCAGTATTCTTCTCACAAAGGAAAAGGTGACTTTGCAAATCTGTAAAAATATTATTTATTAAGTCTTTTTCATGGTTCATTAAATCTCCAATTGAATTTTGAAAGATATATTCATTTTTACTTAAGTTTGTTGTTGAAATTCGTAATTTATTAATATAATCTTCAATTTCATTTAATAGACCTAGAGGAATATTCTTAGTAATGCTTTTAAAGATATTAACTTCTTTTGACTTTTTATCATTTACTAATTCTTTGATCTTGTTTGGAAATAAGGAATTTCTATTATTAAAAATAATATTACTAAGTAATTCGATATCCCCACTATTTCTATAAGTTTTATTGAGATTAACTACACAAGATTTTATTACCTTGTTATCAGAATATTCGAATAAATAATTCCAAATAGAAGAATTTTTTACTGGAGGTAGTTGATTTCTATCGCCAACTAGGATTATTTTACAATCTTTAGCTAATAAATCTAAAATTAATTCAATAATATCGATATTTACCATTGACATTTCATCAATAATAAAAATATCTAATTCCTTTAATTTAAATTTTAATTTTATAGCTTTTTGTTTAGAATTAAAAATCCACTTATGTAAAGTTTGACATTCTATTTGATCCAGACTTTTACTAAAAAAAATATCTTTTTGTACATTTAGAGATTCTTTTAGTCTAGAGGTAGCTTTTCCAGTAGGTGCTGCTAGTCCTATATTTAAAAAATGGTCACTTTTCAAAGAATGTAAGATAAAATTTATAATTAAAGTTGTTTTACCTGTTCCTGGTCCTCCTTGCAAAAATACCAAATTTGAACTTTCAAAAATATTTTTTATTTGATGAAGTTTATTATCATCATTTATTTTTATAGGAATTTTATCTATTTTTTTTAAAAATATATTTATAACTCTATTTATCTTTCCCGACCATTTTGCTAATGATAATTTTCTATCCCCAAATACGAATGGGGAATTAAAAGAGTTTAACAATCCTAAATCTTTGAGAACTTTTAAATGTTCATTAGGCCATCCATCTTTTAATAAATCAAAGAATATTACCCTTTTATCAACTTCAACAATAGTTTCACCATTTTTCTCAAATTCTAATAATATTTTTAAAGTATCTTTTACGAAATCTCCATATTTTATTTCATTAAATCCAAAAATATCCTGGAGTAGATCATATATATGATTATATTGAAATGCTTCTAAATCCAAATTATTATGATTCATTCTAAAAAAGTTTATCTAAATAATTAATTCTGTTTATAGGAGCCTGGCCAATAAAAATTCCTGGAGAAATATCTTTCTCAACAGATTTTTCAAATAACTTTATGTCAGGCAATCCCTTTAAAAATAAATATACATATCCTCCAAGATGAAGATTAGGTTGATAATTTTTTAATCTCCACTTTAATAGTCTATGTAATGCCAATAGATAAAGATGAGATTGCAATGGGTAATGATGTTTTATCATTTCTTCTTTCATATTTTCATAGTTATAGTTTCCAGGTAAACAATCACTATTTTCGCTTCCAGAAATAAAATTACTTTTCCAATCGATTACCCACCATTTACTATCCTCTAACTTATTTCCTATAGGGACTACACAGTCAATACAACCTGAGTGAAAACCTTTATTTAGAATTTGTAGATCATTAATTTTGTTTGAGTAGCTTTTACCAAATTCAAATTCTTGATCCAATAGAAAGCATTTGGATATATCATATGAATTAATATTTTTCCCATTATAAGAAAGTGTTAAATTGTACTTAACCTCTTTTAGAATATTATTTGAAGAGATATCAATTAATTTTTTATTTAGTAATTTTCTTCCAAGCGAAACGTTTATGATTCGAAATATACCTTCTCTTACTTTTAATGCCAATGAAGTATCAATTTGAAAGAAATTTAATTCTTCAATAATTAAATCAAGTAAATTATCAGCGTTATCATTTTGAAAATCAAATCTCTCTATTATTTTATGCAAACATGTACCTGCAATAGTTCCTTTAGGAAAATCACTTAAGGGATTGGAGAGAGTTAAGTATTTGGAATAATTTTTTGATTTATCTAAATTAGTGTCTTGGAGATTATTAAGAATTGAGATATTATCTTCATAATCTTCGTATTGATTAAAAGGAGATTCTGTTTTTGCTTTACGTATCCATGAGGAATAACTTGAGAAAGAAATAAATAATAAGTTAAAACAAAATATACTATTCTTGAGTTCTGATAATAATTGGTTATTAATTCATGATAAAAATAATTTTTCTCTTGAGAGTATAAAATTATTGGAAGATTTTAGTAAAAATAGTTTAGAAAATAATAATAATATCTATACAATATACTCAAAAGATGTACTAAAAAAAGAAGAAAATGTTATAAAACAGTCTACTTATAAAAAGATTTTTTTAGTTCAGACTGACAATCTACACTTTATTAGTAACACTTTGGTAAATGAAGCAGATATAGATTTAATGTCAAATGAATTTTTTAGTTTAAGAGGTGATAGTCAAGCTAAATATTTTCTAAATAAAAAAATAAATCTTAAAAATCCTTACTCTATTCAACCTAAAAATGTCTCTTATTTAGATAACATTAATTACTTTTTTAAAAATGTAATTAATTTATCAATTATAGAATTTAAAGAAATAATCAAACAATCTATTCCAGAAACAGCTCCTATTTATTATGCAGAAACAAATTTGAAAATATTTAATAATTAAATTTGATTGATATCTTGTGGTTAACTAAAAATTATTCGACTATCTTAAACCTATAAACGATTTATATCACATTAAAGTTTTGGATACTAATAAACTAATTTTAAAACCAGGATTAGAGGGCGTTCCAGTAACTAATTCATCAATATGTGATATTGACGGTCAAAAAGGGAAATTACTATATAGAGGCTATTCAATTGAAGAATTAGCACAGAAAAGTAGTTTCTTAGAAACTGCTTTTTTATTAATTTGGGGAGAATTACCTTCAGCAACAGAACTAAGGGATTTTGAACAAGAAGTACAGATGCATCGGAGATTGAGCTTCAGAGTAAGAGATATGATGAAATGCTTCCCTGCCACAGGGCATCCCATGGATGCCCTGCAATCCAGTGCCGCATCTCTTGGTCTTTTCTACTCAAGAAGAGCGATAGATGATCCAAAATATATCTACAACGCAGTCATAAGACTTATTGCAAAAATTCCAACAATGATTGCTGCATTTCAACTTATAAGAAAAGGACAAGATCCCATTCAACCTAGGGATGATTTATCCTACTCATCGAATTTTCTTTACATGTTGACTGAGAAAGAACAAGATCCTATAGCTGCAAAAGTTTTTGATAGATGCCTAATTCTTCATGCAGAACATAGTTTAAATGCGAGTACATTTAGCGCACGAGTTACAGCTAGCACTCTTACCGACCCATACGCGGTAATTGCCTCTGCAGTAGGAACATTAGCTGGTCCTCTTCATGGAGGAGCAAATGAAGATGTAATTGCCATGTTAGAAGATATTAAAAATCCTGAAAAAGCTGCTTCTTTTCTTGAAGATGCGATTCAAAATAAGAGTAAAATAATGGGTTTCGGTCATCGAGAGTATAAAGTTAAAGATCCTCGAGCAATTATTCTTCAGAAATTAGCAGAGGAGCTTTTTATTAGGTTTGGTAAAGATGAAATGTATGAAGTTGCTAAAAAATTAGAGTTAGAGGCTATCCCAAGGCTAGGAGGGAAAGGTATTTTTCCAAATGTTGATTTCTATTCTGGCCTTGTTTACAGAAAACTTGGTATCCCCCGCGACTTATTTACCCCTATTTTTGCAATATCAAGAGTCGCAGGTTGGTTAGCTCACTGGAGGGAACAATTAGGGGCAAACAGAATTTTTAGACCATCTCAAATTTATACAGGTTCGGCTCCAAGGGATTGGATTACTTTAGAAAATCGAAAATAATATTTGCAGCTTTTCATAAAAAACACACATATTGTTTATGAAGAGTTAATCTAGAGGATAAATAACAACAAAATTTTGAACTCCGGATTAGATCTCGAATTTAGTTTTAATGAAATCTTAAAAGGTTTTGGTCTGTCAAGTGAACTTTCTCATATAATTTGGCTACCTTTACCTATGTTATTAGTTTTAGTATCTGCAGTTGTTGGTGTATTAGTAACGGTTTGGTTAGAAAGAAAAATATCTGCAGCAGCCCAACAAAGAATAGGACCAGAATATGCAGGAGCTTTAGGAGTACTGCAACCAATTGCAGACGGTCTTAAATTACTTGTAAAAGAAGATATTATTCCTGCAAAAGCAGATTCAGTTCTTTTCACTGCCGGACCAATATTAGTATTGGTACCGGTTATTCTCTCCTGGTTAATTGTTCCCTTTGGCCAAAACTTACTTATTAGTAATGTTGGCATTGGAATTTTTCTTTGGATAGCTCTAAGTAGTATTCAACCTATTGGTCTTCTTATGAGTGGCTACGCCTCGAATAATAAATATTCACTTTTAGGAGGCTTAAGAGCAGCTGCTCAATCTATTAGCTATGAAATACCCCTGGCTTTGTCTGTATTAGCTGTTGTTTTGATGACAAATTCCCTTAGCACTGTTGATATTGTTAATCAACAAAGCGGAGCCGGAATATTAAGTTGGAATATATGGAGGCAACCTGTTGGATTTATAATTTTCTGGATATGTGCTCTTGCTGAATGCGAAAGGCTACCATTCGACTTACCAGAAGCTGAGGAAGAATTAGTAGCAGGTTATCAAACTGAATATGCTGGAATGAAATTTGCTTTATTTTATTTAGGAAGCTATATAAATTTAATCCTATCCGCATTATTAGTATCCATACTTTATTTAGGTGGATGGGGGTTTCCTATTCCTGTTGAGATAATTGCTAAAGTTTTAAATCTTCCAATTAATGCTCCTGTGATTCAAGTTTTCACAGCTTCTTTAGGAATCATAATGACTGTCCTTAAAGCATATCTATTGGTTTTTATTGCTATATTATTGCGCTGGACGACACCAAGGGTAAGAATAGATCAACTTCTAGATTTAGGATGGAAATTCCTTTTACCCATATCTCTTGCTAATCTACTTTTGACCGCAGGACTAAAATTAGCTTTCCCTCAATTTTTTGGTGGATAATGTTTAAGTAAATATACTTGAACAATAAATAAATCCATTAGAATGAAATAACAAAATAAACTCTTCAAAATGAATGATTTTCTTCAAAAAGTAAAAAGTTATATTAAAGAAGCCTTTAGTGCTGGTAAATACTTATATGATGGCCTATCTGTAACTTTTGATCATCTCCGAAGAAGACCAGTTACTGTTCAATATCCTTACGAGAAGTTAATTCCTTCTGAAAGATATAGAGGAAGAATCCATTATGAATTTGATAAATGCATAGCATGTGAAGTATGCGTACGCGTTTGCCCAATAAATTTACCAGTAGTGGACTGGGTAATGAATAAAGAAACAAAAAAAAAGGAACTTAGAAATTACTCTATAGACTTTGGAGTCTGTATTTTTTGTGGGAATTGTGTTGAATATTGTCCAACAAATTGTTTATCTATGACTGAAGAATATGAATTAGCTACATTCGATAGACATAATTTAAATTTTGACAATATAGCATTAGGTAGACTTCCTACGAATGTTACTACTGATCCATCTGTAAAACCTCTTAGGGAACTTGCATATTTGCCTAAAGGAGTTATGGATCCTCATGAAGTCCCTCCTTCAGATATACGCGTTGGTAAACTTCCAGAAGAAGTTTATGATTGGATGAAACCAGAATTGAATGATATTAAGGATACTTCTGTTAAACCAAACAAATAACTTTAAATAAAACATGTCCATAGCAGTCACAACTCAAATAATTTGTTTTTCAGTACTATCTTTAGTTGTAATAGTAGGAGCACTAGGAGTCATCCTTCTTGAGAGTATTGTTTACTCTGCATTTTTGCTTGGTGGAGTCTTCATGAGTGTTGCAGGCTTATATCTGCTATTAAACGCGAGTTTTGTTGCTGCAGCTCAAGTTTTAGTTTATGTAGGAGCAGTTAATGTTCTAATAATTTTTGCAATAATGTTAGTTAATAAGAAAGAAGATTTAAAGCCTATCGAAAATATTAAATCAAGAAGAATTATATCAACAACAATATGTTTAACTCTTCTAAGTTTGTTAATTAGAGTTGATTTATCCAATACTTGGGGTTTAGCAGACCCTAATAAATCTATAGGGGAAGAATCTACAATAAGAATTGGAGAACACTTGTTTAGCGATTATTTGCTCCCTTTTGAGGTGGCATCTGTACTACTTTTAATGGCCATGATTGGAGCTATTGTTTTAGCTAGAAGAGATGTTATGAATCAAGATATTTCAACAGGATTACCGGTCGATCAAGAGCTAATAGAGAAACAAAATGAGCCTTTGCTAATAAAGAAAAATTAATATGAATTTAGAATCCATCCCACTCCAAGCTTTCTTAATAGTTTCCTCAATATTATTTTGTATTGGTATTTGGGGATTATTAAATAGTAGAAATGCCGTAAGAGTATTGATGAGTATAGAATTAATGTTGAATGCAGTGAACATAAATTTGATGGCCTTCTCCTCTTATGTGGACAATAACTTAATTCAAGGACAGGTTTTTACAATTTTTGTTATAACAGTTGCGGCAGCAGAAGCAGCTGTAGGTTTAGCTATATTGTTATCTCTTTATAGAAATAGAGTCACTGTGGATATGGAAAGTTTTAATTTATTAAAATGGTAAAAAGCATCAAGTGAAACTTTCATTGGTGCTTATTATTTATCGTTCTAAAAGCTCATGTGCTAAGGAAGCATCCATATTTTGTACCAAGGCTCTCAAAGATAGAAGTATTAAATCAAACAGAATAGAGTGTGATTTTGATGATAATCAACTAGAAAGTTACTTTTGCAACCTTACTGCTTTACCTGATGTAGTAATTGTTCTTGGTGGTGATGGAACTGTTCTGAAATCTGCAAATGCATTAGTTAACTATGATATTCCTATTCTTAGTTTTAATATTGGCGGTAATTTAGGATTTTTGACTCAAGAAAAAGATTTTCTATTTGACCAATCATTTATCAAAATTTTAGAAAAAGAAGAATTCATAATTGATTTTAGAAATAGATTACATTGTGATGTTTATAGCAACGAAAAGCATAGAGAAAGAAAAGTACTCAAAAGCTATGATGCATTAAATGATTTTTATTTTAAATCTGTTGAAGAAGATATTTCTCCAACCAATCAAATTCAAATTGAAATAGATAATGAGAAAGTAAACGAATATAAAGGTGATGGTTTAATTATTTCTTCCTCAACTGGTTCTACTGCATATTCTATGGCAGCAGGAGGTCCAATAGTACACCCATCAATTAATGCATTCGTAATAAATCCAATATGTCCTATGAGCTTAGCCAGCCGGCCAATTATTATTCCTGATACAAGTAAAGTAATTATTAGAGTCGTTAAAAAAAATAATAGAGAAATAAAACTATGGAAAGATGGATCAAAATGCATGACTATAAAAGAAAATGATTATTGTGAAATTAATAAAGTAACAAAGCCCTGTAAGATGATTAAATTTAATAAAAGCATTTCCTATTACATTACATTAATCAAAAAGCTTGATTGGAAAGGAGATTTATCATTAAAAAGTAATCGAAATAATTAGATGGCATTAGAAATTGAAAGGCGATTTCTTCTCCAAAATGATCAATGGAAAGAATTTATTACTCATAAAACTTTTATAGAGCAGGGCTATCTTTCCTACGATTTGGAAGATTGGATCATCAGAATCAGATTTAACGGTAAAAACTTTAAAATTGCACTTAAAAAACATATTAAAAATTTTACTAATTACGAATATGAATTCTCAATACCAAATAGTGAAGGTGAAAAAATCATGGCAACTCTGACAAATACAATTAAAAAAGAGAGATTTTTTTTAGAAGTTGCTCAAAAAGAATGGATTATAGATTGCTTTAAAGACAAAAATTTCCCCTTAGAAATTGCCGAAATTGAGCTTACTGAAGAAAAAGAAAAAGTTATTCTTCCATCTTTTTTAGCAAAAGAAATTACAGGTCTAAACATATATACCAATCTTAATCTTACAAAACATCCATTTTCAAAATGGCGGAAAAATATTTAAAAAAACTAGCCAAAAAGCCCTCTTTTCCTTTATATTCTTTTTATATTTAGATTAAGCTTTTTATTTTTTATATGTATGGCCTTTATGATAGAGATGGAGTATTAAGATTTGCTAACTCTGATAGAGAAGCATGTCTAGATTATGCAAAACTTTTTGAATTAAACTCAGCTCATTGTTGTTTAATGAATTTAGTAGTAAGTATAGAGAAAGAAGCTAATATTAATCTTGATCTGAATCAGGAAGAGAACAACAATTAAATCCATCTCTACAGATTTTACCGTGATCCATTGCCCAATTTAAAAGTGCAACTCTATTCTTGGAGCCTGTTTTGGTAAACATATTACTTACATGATTATCAACAGTTCTTTTACTAATAGTAAGCTTTACCGCAATTTCTTGATTTGTAAGCCCATCAGCTACTAAATCTATGATTTCCATCTCTCTAGATGAGAGACCCATCATATCAATGTCGTTTACACCTTCTTCAACCATTTGCATTTAAACAGTTCCTTTTCTATATTAATTGAGTTTAGCAGTAACAGTAAACTTCTTAACCAAGTAAGGAAAAAAAGCAATTGAAATCAAAACTTCAGCAAACTTTAGAAAAAAATTCAAAAGTAATTACAGCAGAATTAATGCCGCCAAGAGGAGGGGACCCCATAAGATCTCTTAAAATAGCACAACTTCTGAAAAATAAGGTGCATGCAGTTAACATTACAGATGGAAGTAGAGCAATAATGAGAATGTGTAGTTTAGCAATGTCTAAACTATTACTAGAAAATGGGATTGAACCGATAATGCAAATCTCA
Source organism: Prochlorococcus sp. AG-686-M10 (assembly GCA_003210275.1). Taxonomy (GTDB): domain Bacteria; phylum Cyanobacteriota; class Cyanobacteriia; order PCC-6307; family Cyanobiaceae; genus Prochlorococcus_A. The sequence goes on along the minus strand of QCVU01000009.1, from coordinate 18,646 downwards.
TGCAGAGATCGTAATAAAATTGCTTTACAGTCAGATATTCTTGGAGCAAATGCCTTAGGTATTAAAAATATTTTATGCATTACAGGAGATTCTGTAAAAGCTGGTGATCAGCAAGAAACAAAAGCCGTTCATGAATTTGAGGCAGTGCGATTATTAAAACAAATCCAATCATTCAATCAAGGAATTGATCCTACTTTTGGAGAGCTACCAGACAAAAGAACTGAAATTTTTTCAGGTGCTGCAGTAGATCCAAGTTGTCGAAATCAAAGAAGTTTAAAAAGTAGAACAATAAAAAAAAAGGCGGCTGGAGCAAATTTCTTACAAACTCAAATAGTTATGGATAGAAAATGTTTAGCAGACTTTTGCAACAAAATCAGTAATCCACTTGAAATACCAGTTATTGCTGGAGTATTTCTTTTAAAATCATATAAGAATGCTCTTTTCATAAATAAATTTGTACCTGGGGCGAATATTCCTGAAAATATTTTAAATCGTCTCAAAGAAGCAAAAGATCCACTTCAAGAAGGAATATTAATTGCTTCAGAGCAAGCTAAAGATTTTATTAATATTGCAGAAGGAATTCATCTTATGGCTGTCAAATCAGAACATCTTATCCCAGAGATACTTGAAAAAGCTGGACTCAATCTGGAATATTAATCAAATCGGTTCCTAGTAATTCTGCCATAGCTTTCTGTTGAGGAGATGGTTCAGTTAAATCTAATCTTCTTGAATCTGTTATTAACCAATCCAAAGAAGCATCTTTCAAATCAAAATGATCTCCATTTTTTCCAACACAATATCTACCAAATACTAATTTATCAACAAGTTGAACTCCTTTCCCAATTTTTGAATAATCAAAGATTATAGAGTTATCTATAGTTGCACCCTCACAAATGCAACAACTTGGTCCAATCATAGAGGGGCCAATAATAGTTGCCCCATCTTCTATTCTTGACATACCTCCAATATAAACGGGTCCTTTTATATTAACTTTATCCCAATTTGCAGCAACATTAAGACCTGTAAAGACTCCAGGCTTAATTTCTTTGCCAGGAATTTCCACTTGCCTAACTTTACCTAATAAAACATTTCTAATCGCACTCCAGTAATCAGGAACTTTTCCAATATCTACCCACTCAAAATCCATTGGCAAAGCAAAAAATGGCAAATCCATTTCAACAAGTTTAGGAAATAGATCAGCTCCAATATCAAATTTATCTCCTGATGGAATATAGTTAAAAATCTCAGGCTCAAAAAGATAAATACCAGTATTGATTGAATCACTCAAAGCATCTTCTAAATCTGGTTTTTCTTGAAAAGCTTTAATTCGTCCATTTTCATCAGAAACTACAACTCCATAACTAGATACCTGTTCTCTAGTTACCTTTTTTGTTATTAGGCTTGCTATTGCACCTTTTTTCTTATGATTTTTAACGGCTTCAGTTAAATCCAAATCGACTAAGGCGTCACCACACAATACAACAAAAGTTTCATCAAAAAAGTTTTGAAAATCTTGAATTTTTTTTAATCCTCCGGCCGAACCTAAAGCATCACCAATCATTTCTCCATCTTCAATTCTTCCTTCAAAGCTGTAGGCTATCTCAACACCAAATCTTTGTCCGTCTCTAAAATAGTTTTCAATTTCTTCAGCAAGATGAGAAACATTGACCATTATTTCTTTAAAACCATGCTCTTTTAAAAGTTCCAAGAGAAATTCCATCACAGGTTTTTGTAAAATAGGAATCATTGGTTTAGGAATAATATGCGTTATTGGTTGCACGCGAGTTCCTTTGCCTGCTGCAAGTATCATTGCCTTCATCAGCTCTAAGTACCTCTTTTTAAAGATTATACTTTATTACTCTTTAACTACTAAGAAGCCGTCGAAGAAGTTTCTGGAACCTCAAGATTTTCAATAGGTAATTGAGCTAATCCTCCATCAGGAATAATCCTTTTAATTTGTATTGGGCCATAGAGAGAATATTGTTGTTTTAATTCAATTTTATTTTCTGATGATAAAAATAACAACGCCCAAAAGACCCCCAGCCTGTCTTTATCTAAATCACTTTTTACTACTTTCTGCCATTTATTAACTAAATATTCAAAATCGATCCATTGTAATGCCTTTTCCCATCCATCAAGAAACTTGCCAAGTGCTTTAGTTGTTTCAGGAAGCTTTTCACGATGTGCTAAAGATTGAACTTTAGAGATCAAAACCTTATCAGAATATTTTTTGTTTCTTTTCCTTTTCATAAGCAAAAGATCTTGCGTTTCAATTATTTCTGCAATAGATTCTAGTTGACTAACAAGTTCTCCTAATGTTGATGTACGTTTAATAACGGGTTGAGCTACAGATCTTCTTCTTAGATATTTTTCAGGATATTTTGGCATATCAAATCCTTGATTAATCCATTCTTGATTATCCATCCCAATTTCTTCTTCAAAACCTAATGTTTCTTCTTGAAATACATCAGATTCTAAAATTTGAGCTTTTAAATTAACTAATACAGAGGCGGCAAAAAATGCTTCACTTGTCTCAGATAAGTCTTTTTGATATGAAATTTGATCATTAGATGAATATTGCAAATTATGATTAAACTGCTCTAAGAAACTATCGATAACACTTATAACATCAATATCCCATGGATCAAGATCACCCCTGCCAGCTGCATCTTGAAGGAATTTTATGAGTAATCTGGGCCCTAGCTGTGACCCATCAATAGATTTAGAATTAGCTACTTTAATAAGATGTAGTTTTTTTCAAGATATCTTTATATCAATTGTTATGCCAAAAAATTATAAACATATTAAGAAAATTATATAGTTGGTGCTTTTAATATTTGATTTGATTTATTTCCCGCAAAAATATTTGTCTTTGGAAGACTTTTTACAGCATTTAAATCTCTATCAACCAAGTTATTTATTGTAGCCAAATAACTTTCTGTAACTAACCTTGGATATAAACCTATCCCGATTATTGGTAAGAGTAAACAGGCTATAATGTATACCTCTCTTGGCTCTGCATCAATTAAATTCTTATCTTCAGTTAACTTTGGATTCTCTTTACCAAAGAAAATCTCACGTAACATTGACAATAAATAAATTGGGGTAAGTATCACGCCTATTGCAGCTAAAGATGCCATTATTACTCTAAAAGGCAAAGTATAAACTTCATCAGTAACAAATCCAGTAAATACCATTAATTCAGAAACAAATCCACTCATACCTGGCAAAGCAAGAGAAGCAAGAGAGCAGGCAGTCCACAATGCAAACATAATACGCATTTTTTGTCCTACTCCACCCATTTCATCTAGTTTTAGAGTCTTTGTTCTGTCATAAGTTGCTCCAACAAGAAAGAATAAACTTGCTCCAATTAATCCATGACTAACCATTTGCAACATCGCTCCACTTGTCCCAAGAGTACTAAAACTTCCTATTCCAATTAGGACAAAACCCATATGACTTATAGAACTATATGCGATTTTCCTTTTAAGATTTCTTTGTGCAAATGATGTTAATGCAGCGTAAATTATATTTACTACGCCAAGAACTATTAATAGTGGAGCGAATTGAGCATGTGCAACAGGTAATAATTGTGCATTAAATCTTAAAAGAGCATATCCACCCATCTTTAATAAAATACCTGCCAACAACATATGAACAGGTGCTGTCGCCTCCCCATGAGCATCAGGGAGCCAAGTATGCAAAGGGACGATTGGGAGTTTCACACCAAAAGCAATTAATAAACCTATGTAACAAAGGATTTGAAAGTTTTGGCCAAAATCTTGATTAGCCAAATGAGAGAACTCAAAATTTGGAACTTCCGTTCCATAAAAACCCATTGCCAATGCAGCTAAAAGGATAAAGATAGAACTCCCAGCTGTATAGATAATGAATTTTGTAGCTGCATATTGTCTATTTTTTCCTCCCCAAATAGCTAAAAGTAAATATACTGGCAAAAGTTCCAGTTCCCAACTTAAAAAGAATAGGAGCATATCTTGAACAGCAAAAACAGCTATTTGCCCTCCATCCATTATAAGTATTAAAAAGAAAAATAATTTTGGTTTAAACTTTACAGGCCATGCAGCTAAGACAGCTAGGGCTGTTATAAAACTAGTTAATAATATGAGAGGCATTGACATTCCATCAGCGCCGACTGACCAAGTAAGTCCTAAGTTAGGAAGCCAATTTATACTTTCTTTAAGTTGAACATCTTCATTATTGATATCAAAACCGTTTATATATGATCCTACAGTTACTAGAAAGGTAATTAAAGCAACACTTAAGGCAAACCATCTTACTTGTTTGCCCTCTCCTTTATCAGGAAAAAAAGGTATCAAAAATGCGCATCCAATAGGGAAAAGAATAGATACTGAGAGCCATGGAAAATCAGATATACCTCCACCCAATGTTCCTATTGTATGTAGTGCAAAATGTGTAAAAAAATAGCTGCTCAAATGAATAAGAAATTGATCTTATACAAAGTCTAGAAATTATCTAGATTTTTTCATCCCATGGACAGTGAAGACACACATTTGTTATTAAGTTACTTGGGGTGATTGGAAACCAAATATTGCTACCAATAAAATTACTCCTCCAAAAACTATCAGAGCATAGAATTGAGCTCTACCTGTTTCAAAATACTTTAAGCCCTCTCCACTTCCCAATGTAACAAGTCCAGTAAGATTTACTACTCCATCAACAACTTTGGAATCAACTTCTAAAACTTCTTTTGCAAGTTTTCTACTACCTTTCACAAAAATTTTTTCATTAATATCGTCTAAATACCATTTATTTGATAAAAACTTATTAACAGATGGAAATCTTTGTGCAAATAATATTGATAAGTTAATTTTCTTAGCAAAATAAGCTTGATAAGCAATAGTTATGCCTATTGAGGCAATAAAAACAGAAGCAATAGCTAGAGGTAAAAATTCTTTTAATTCAAAGGACTCTATAGCAATCAATGCTTCTTCGGGATCTAATAAGTTTGCAAATTTACTATCCCAAGGAAATCCCATAAACCCAATTATTACTGAAGGTACTGCTAGAAAAATTAGTGGGAATGTCATAGACCAAGGAGACTCATGGAGTGAACCATGTTCTTCTTCATGTTCTTCTTCATGTTCTTCTTCCACATTAATTTCAGATGCTAATAAGAGTTCTTTTTGTAATTCCTTATTCCCCCCTCTAAAATCCCCTTCAAACGTTAAAAAATAAAGTCTAAACATATAAAAAGCAGTCATTCCAGCTGTTAAAAATCCCACAAACCAAAAAGCTGGAAATGAAATGAAGGCGTTTCCCAATATTTCATCTTTACTCCAAAACCCAGCTAATGGAGGAATACCACTTATTGCTACGCAACCTATTAAGAAAGTTGCAGAAGTAAAGGGCATTTTCTTTCTTAAACCTCCCATCAGCCTCATATCTTGTGCAAGTACGGGTTGATGACCAACAACTTCTTCCATAGCATGAATTACTGAGCCAGACCCTAAAAACAACATTGCTTTGAAACAAGCATGTGTTATCAAGTGAAAAATTCCTGCTACTGGAGCACCACAACCCATCGCAAGCATCATATATCCGAGCTGAGAGACAGTACTATATGCCAAACCTTTTTTGAGATCCATCTGGGTTAAGGCAATAGAAGCACCTAAGAAACATGTAATAGTGCCAACTAGCGCAATAATGAATTGAATTGAAGGGAATAATGAGTAAAGAGGTTGGAGCCTTGCTACTAAGAATATTCCTGCAGCAACCATCGTCGCTGCATGAATAAGAGCTGAAATAGGGGTTGGTCCTTCCATAGCGTCTGGTAGCCATACATGAAGAGGGAATTGAGCGGATTTAGCCATAGGTCCTAAGAAGACTAAAAAACACAGCAATAAAGCAGCCCACACTGGCAGCGAATTCTCTGCGACTGACTGCGATACTCCTAGGGCAATTTCATTAAAGTCAAAGCTTTTTGTGGCCCAAAATAGGCCCAAAATTCCTAGTAATAGTCCAAAATCTCCAACTCTATTTACAACAAACGCTTTTTGAGCAGCATTTGCCGCACCATCTCTGTCGTACCAAAAACCAACTAATAAGTAAGAACACATTCCTACTAGTTCCCAAAAAACGTATATTTCTAACAAATTTGGGCTAATAATTAAACCCATCATCGAACTACTGAAGAGTGCTAAATATGTAAAAAATCTTACGTAACCTTTATCATGAGCCATATAACCATGAGAGTAAATCATGACTAATAAAGTAATAGTGGTTACCAATGTCAGCATTACGCTGCCTAATGGGTCGAGAACGAAACCCATTGGTATTGTGAAATCTCCTGCACTTGCCCAAACAAATAATTTTTCTACTGATTGGTAGCCATTTATTTGCTCAATTAATGTTTTATAACTGATTACGGCAGAAATACCAACGAATGATAAAAGACTAATAGAAACAATTTCTCTAGAATTATTGATTTTTTTATTCGCACATATTAAGCCCAAGCCAGAAAACACAGCTCCAATAAGTGGAAAGACAGGAATCAACCAGGCAATTTCTGAAGCTTGAGGCATTTTTAATAATATTTATATATTAATACTAAACTGCTAATTGAAAATTTTAGACATAAAAGATGAATTAAATGTTGTAACAGCAATATTTATATATTTATGAGACCACCAGATTATTGCAATGGCTATTAATATACCAAGTTGTGATAATTTAAAAAATTCTTTTACTTTAATTTGCTGTCTTCCATCAAATATTGCAGCAAATGGGATTATTGAGGTACTTTCTTTGTACTTATAAAATTCTTCACCAAATTTAACTTCTAATCTTTTATCACCATGCCATATTGCAAAAAGGTGATGAAAAATTAGCCCTAGTGAAGTTATAAATGTAAACGATGTCCCAATCCATAATGTATGAGCTAAACACCAAATAATTTGGCCAAATGCTTGTGGATGTCTTGTTATTCTCATTATTCCAGTACCATATATTCTAACTTTTGGTTTTAAAACTGAAGGAATTTCTAGTAAATTATATGTTGCAGGATATAGAAATAAGAAACTTATAGCAGTTAAAATCCAAACTAACAAAAATACATAGTTATTACCTTGCAAATTCCATAATCTAATTCCATCATATCTATGAGCTAAGAAATAACTAATTAAAATTACTGCAGATGGCAAACTTAAAGAAACAAAGAACAATCTCCATAGTCTTGGTCCCATAACAGTCTCTGCTCTGCTTCTCAAAGCAGCACCTCCGCTATGAATAACTGCAAAAATTAATATTAATACCAAAATTAACAAAGAAGTTTTGTGAGTCTCCATATAATTTCAAAATACAAGTTATTTATTATTAACAATAATACCCTTAGGTATTAGAATTAGAATTAAATTGTAGGCATAAATATCATGCCAGAATTACCTTTTACTCTTGACCAATTAAGAATATTAAAAGCTATTGCAGCTCAAGGAAGTTTTAAAAAGGCTGCAGATCTACTATATGTGACCCAACCAGCTGTCAGTTTACAAATACAAAATTTAGAAAAACAACTTGAAATAACAATTTTTGATAGAGGTGGTAGAAAAGCACTTTTAACTGAAGGGGGTAAGCTATTACTTGAATATTGCGAAAGAATCCTGAATCAATGTGATGAGGCTTGCAAAGCTATTGAAGACTTAAATAGTTTAAAAGGTGGAACACTAATAATTGGTGCTAGCCAAACTACTGGTACCTACTTAATGCCAAGAATGATAGGGCTTTTTCGTCAAAGATACCCTGATGTATCTGTCCAGTTGCAGGTTCACAGTACGAGGAGAACAGGTTGGAGCGTTGCGAATGGTCAAATTGATTTAGCTATAATTGGGGGGCAATTGCCAAGTGATCTTGAAAACTTATTACAAGTAATTCCATATGCAACAGATGAATTAGCACTTGTCTTACCAACAAAACATCCACTTGCCAATAAGAAAGAACTGTTGAAAGAAGATTTATACAAACTAAATTTCGTCACATTAGACTCTCAATCAACAACCAGAAAAGTTGTTGATAAACTTTTAAAAGATTCAGGTCTTGATATTCAAAGACTAAAGATAGAAATAGAGTTAAATTCACTTGAAGCAATTAAAAATGCAGTTCAATCTGGTCTTGGTGTTTCTTTTTTACCTGTAGTTTCTATTGAGAGAGAATTAGCAGCTGGATCAATTCACAAACCCCACTTAGCTGATTTAGAGGTCAAAAGGGAGTTGAAATTAATTACAAATCCATCAAGATACACATCAAGAGCATCAGAAGCATTTAAAAAGTATATATTGCCTCAATTTGCTAACTCTGAAAGTCCATTAAGGCAACTTAACTCAATCTAAAATTGAATAGCTTCCTTATTTATTCCCACCCCTCCATCTTCAGCCTGTCCATCTCCTTTGATAATAAATTTATTTTCATTTACATCAGTCTGATAAACACATTTAACTATAGGCTTATCTCTTATTGACCCTATATAAGCAAATGTATTCATTCTTTGCTTACATTCTCTAACATCCTCATTACTTATAGCTCCTTGTTTTTGTAACACTGTCCAATTTTCCCTTCGAATAACGCAACCAGGTTGCAGTGCCGGTTGTGTTACAAAACTAGTTGAAGGATTTAGTGTTGTATACATTTCTACATCAATTACAAAAGCGCTTGCTCCCCATTGCCTACAAAATTCAGGGTCTGGAACAGCCATGTCTAATTGCTGTTGACTAGCTATATTGCCCTGACCTCCATCTGTTGTACTGGTAATAGCACTTCCAATACCTACCCCTAATATCAAAACGCCAGCAAGTACAGCAATTGTTCCAGTGCTTAAATTATTTTTTTGTCCAGAGTTAGAAGGAGATATTCTTCTACTTCGCTGTGTGTAATTATCCCCATCCCTTGAGTTTGAGGAGTAAGAATTTTTGCCAGGGTCTCTTCTTGGGCCCCTATTAGGATATTTATTCACAACACTTGCTTTGTCTTAGGTAAACCCATTGAATAATTCATGACTCTACATTCTGGGTTGTAACTTAGTAATCCATTTTGAAGCAAATATTTGATTAAACCTTCAACTTCTGATCCTATTTTACGAAGTTCATAATCATCTAAATTTTTTCCAGCTCTTTCTTGAACAAGTTCAGTAAATTTTTGATTTACTTTTTTTAAGGAGTCTTCATTCCAGATGAATTCGTTATCAGGATCTAAGTCGAGAGTTAATTTATTAGGATGGAATCTCAAATCTTTGTTAACAACATCAGCAGTAAATATTCTTACATGCCTAGTGGTTGACTTTAAAAGCATTTTTTCCATAATTCTGAAAAATAATCAACAAAAAAAATTATTATGTCTTAACTTTAGGATAGCTTCTTAGTAAGTGTTAAATTATTTTTTGATTTTATAATGCGTGTTGTAATTGCGGGTGCGGGTTTAGCAGGTTTATCTTGCGCTAAATATCTCGTTGATAATGGTCACATTCCCATTATTTTAGAAGCCAGAGATGTACTTGGAGGTAAGATTGCCGCCTGGAAGGATGAAGACGGAGATTGGTATGAGACAGGTTTACATATATTTTTTGGTGCTTATCCAAATATGCTTCAACTTTTCAAAGAATTAGACATTGAAGACAGACTTCAGTGGAAAAGTCATTCAATGATTTTTAATCAACCTTCTGAACCTGGTACTTACAGTAGATTTGATTTCCCAGACATGCCTGCTCCTGCAAATGGAGTAACAGCAATTCTTAGTAACAATGATATGCTTTCATGGAATGAAAAAATTTTATTTGGTTTAGGCTTAGTTCCTGCAATGTTGAGAGGACAGAAATACCTTGACAAATGTGATTCAAAATCATGGACAGAATGGCTAAAAGAACACAATATTCCTGAGAGAGTTAATGATGAAGTATTTATTGCCATGAGTAAAGCGCTTAATTTCATTGGACCTGATGAAATCTCATCAACAGTCTTATTAACAGCACTTAATAGATTTTTGCAAGAAAAAAACGGTTCAAAAATGGCTTTCCTTGATGGAGCTCCACCAGAAAGACTTTGCCAACCAATGGTCGATTATATAACTGCCAGAGGGGGCGAGGTTCATATGAATAGTCCTTTAAGAAAAATAGACCTCAACGAGGATAGTACTGTAAAAAGTTTTACAATCGCTCCTTTAGATAAAAATGAAAAGCAAGAAGTGATTACAGCAGATGCATATGTTAGTGCAATGCCTGTAGATCTCTTTAAACTAATAATTCCAGACCAATGGAAAGGTATAAATGCCTTCTCAAAACTAGATGGTTTAGTTGGAGTACCTGTAATTAATATCCATTTATGGTTTGATAAAAAATTAACTGATATCGACCACTTATTATTTAGTAGATCTCCACTTCTTAGTGTTTATGCAGATATGAGTATCACTTGCAAAGAATATGAGGATCCAAATAGATCAATGCTTGAATTAGTTTTTGCTCCTGCAAAAGAATGGATTAACAGAAGTGATCAAGACATAGTCGATGCAACAATGGAAGAACTCAAAAAGTTATTCCCAACTCATTTTATTGGGGATGATAAAACTCAACTAAGAAAATATAAAGTTGTAAAAACACCAAGATCTGTATATAAAGCAGTCCCTGGATGTCAAGAATTCAGACCTAGCCAAAGATCTCCAATTAAAAACTTTTTCTTAGCAGGTGACTACACGATGCAAAAATATCTTGCATCTATGGAGGGAGCTGTTTTAAGTGGTAAATTATGTGCAGAAACCATCAATAAAGAATATTCCAAAACGTCAAATAATGTTTCCAAGAAAACATCTAAAATAAATTAAACCTCAAGAATAAAACCTTTTTGAAAAATTCATTATCCCAACTTAATAAAGCATATGAAATATGCCAAAAAGAAACTCAACAATGGGCGAAAACTTTTTATTTAGGGACACTTCTATTACCTTACGAAAAAAGAAAAGCGATTTGGGCGATTTACGTTTGGTGTAGGAGAACTGATGAAATAATGGATAGCATTGAAGCTTCAACCAAGACCAAAGAGGAACTTGCCGATAACTTAAATGAATGGGAAGTAAACACAAAAAATGTTTTCAAAGGAAAAATACAATCAGATTTAGATGCTGTTCTTTTCGATACAATTGAAAAATTTCCACAAGGAATAGAACCATATTTAGATATGATCGAGGGCCAGAGGATGGATCTTACACAATTTAGATACAAAAGTTTTTCTGAATTACAGCTTTACTGTTATCGCGTCGCAGGGACAGTGGGATTAATGACTCAAAATGTAATGGGCATAGATAGTGCCTATACATCAGCCCCTTGGAGTAATATGCCTGACCCCTCAGAGGCAGCAATAGCTTTAGGAATAGCAAATCAACTTACTAATATTTTAAGAGATGTTGGAGAAGATAGACAAAGAGGTAGGATTTATTTGCCCCAAGATGAGATGAAAAAATTTAATTATTCTGAAGAAGAGTTATTAAAAGGAGTAATAAATAATCAGTGGAAGATGCTTATGAATTTCCAATTAACAAGAGCTCGGGATTGGTTTAAAAAATCTGAAGATGGTATTAAGTGGTTATCTTCAGACGCAAGATGGCCTGTATGGACATCTTTACGCCTTTATAGAGGGATTTTAGATTCTATTGAAAGATTAGATTATGATGTATTTAATAATAGAGCTTTTGTAAAGAATTCAGTAAAAGCGTTTGAAATACCAATATCCTTTTTAATTTCAAGGATCAAATAGCTAAGCAGGGGCTTTATGATTAGCCAACAAATCTTTTAATTTTGAAAGTTCACCAGCCCATCTAGGATCTGGGGCTTCAAGATTAGGTGCATCACTATGAACAATCTTCTTAAAATCTTTCCTTTTTTTATTAGACCCTACACTATTTCTTTTGTGTGAGGAAGAATCCTTCTTTTCTGAAAGTTCAACTCGCAATTTGGAGCCATTAAATTCAAAACCATTAAGCTTTTCGATTATTAAATTTGCATTTTGTTCATTATTTGTCGTAGCAAAACCAAATCCTCTATACTCTTTTGTTTCTTTGTCTAATACAGCTTTAAATCTAATAGAATCAGATATTGATTTTAAAAAACTATCAAATTCTTTTGGATTAAATCCTTGTGGTAAATTGCCAATGTAAATACGAATGCTCATAAATTTTTTAAAAAATAATTTGAAGTCTGAACCTTTAAACAAAACTAAGCTATGTGTATTTAATCACATTTTGGCGCATTTTGTTGAATCCATTGCTTTCCTTTATATATAGCTTCATCAAAATTATCCAATCTGTTATAAGCTAGCTCCCTAGAAAGATAATTAATAACCTTCCCTAAAATAGGTCCATCTTTGATTTTTAAATATTTTTTTAAAACTTCGCCTTTTATTAAATTCGACGGATGAAATAATTTATCATCTTTATCTCGCCATCTAGCCAGCCAATCTACATGGTATATTTTTGGTAAGAAAAGAATAAAAGAAGGAAGAATAATTTCTAATTCTTGATGTAAATCAAATCTCTCTTTCTCACTAAATTCATAAATAGTTTTTATCTTTAGTAATAGATTCCATTTTCTTAGTAGCTTAATTTTTGAAATTTCAGATTTACTAAATTTTAAATTTTTCAAAGAGAATTCGTCTAAAATTTGAGAAAGAAAGAATAGTGGTAAAAATTTTTCCTTTTCAAATTTATTAAATTCTTCAATATTAATTTTTTCTAAATCAATAAATATCAATTTTTTTTCTGATTGTACATGGTCAAAAATTTTAAATTTATTTATTAATTTTATCGCCTGCGATGCTTTTTTTCCTCTTATTATTCGCTGTATTTCATAATTAATTCTTTCACTAGCAACTAAACTTAATTGATTTTTATAAGTTTTAATAAAGTTTATTAAATTTACATCAACATTAAAATCTAATTCAGAAACAAATCGAAAGCATCTTAAAATTCTTAACGGATCATCCAATAAGTTCTGCTTTGAATTAGTTCTCAAAAAAGCAAGCTGCAGATCTTTAATTCCATTTAATGGATCAATGAGAAGTTTCTCCTCAAAAGAAAAAGAAATAGCATTGATAGAAAAATCTCGACTTAATAAATCAATAACAATAGAAGGAGAAATTTGAGAAGCGATATCAATTGAGATATGTGTAAAAATAATTCTTACTACATCTCGTGCCTCATCAAGAATAATAACTTTACCTTCAAATTTATCTGCAATTTTTTTACCCGTCTCTATAGCATTTTTTGGAACCACAATATCAACATCAATTCCTGAGTTTAATCTTCCTAAAATTAAATCTCTTATATATCCACCTACTAAAAAAGATCCAGAAGGTAAAGAAGATAAAATAAAATCCCAATTATAAAATTTTATACTTCTTTCTATTTCATTAATTATTAGTGTATGATCAATAAAAATATGTTTTTTACGATTTTCTTTATTGATTATGTGCATTTGCGTTAACTGTAAATTAGTTGATAGATGTATGACTTATCATGATGTCGAAAAAAATCATGGTGTTAAGCACATTTGTGATATTCCTAATTTTAAACCAAAAAAACCTTATATTCACGTAAGTATAATTAAAGATTTAAATGGTGATTTTAAATGTGATTGGGATGTCCAATCTTGTTCAAGTTTTTTTGAAGAAGTTGGTAAGTGGTCAAAGTGTAGGCCAAGTTTAGAGTTACCTATTTAAAGGTAAATGCCTTACGAATTAAATAATAATAATAAATTAACCTTAGCAATTCATAGTACTGATGATTCTTTTGGCTTCGCTTATAGAGAAAACAATAGCTCTTTATCTGAAAACTTTTTTACAAAAAAATTTGAGAAAGATTTATGTAATAATTTAATAGTTGATTTTACAAATTTTATTGCAAAAGAAAATTTAAAAAAAATTAATAAAATATCTGTAAGTATAGGGCCATCAAACTTTAATGCCTCTAGACAAATAATAGTGTTAGCGAGAACTCTTGCTCAGCAATTTAATTGCTCATTATATAGTTTCACTTCTTTTGAATTGATGGCAAAAAGAATTGCGGTGAAAAATAATATCTATTACAATGAAAGTTCATTTTGGATTTTCAAAAAATTAAAAAGAAGAGGATATATTGCAGGAAAATATGAAATTTGCATTTCTGAAAAACCAAACAAAAATACTACTATAAAAGAAAAAGTTATTCCAAAAATTTTTGAAGAATTAAAAAATATAGATTTATCTTATCAGGCTGAATATTCTGATATTGAAGATTTAAAAGAATTATTGAATTTATCTAATCAAAATTCACAACATTCAAGTTCTAATACTTGGAATAAAGTTTTACCATTATATCCAATATCCCCAATTAACTAATGGTTTATCAAAGCATATTATTTATGGATTCCTGCAAATAATGTGTAACTTTACCTAAATCATTTTTTGATGCCCCTTCAGGAGGACTAATTGGTTTACCGACTTTAATAACTATTTTTGTGAAAAATGGAATAAAAAACTTTAATCTCACTAATCTATGCGAATTAATAATTGCAACTGGTAATAACATTTTTTGATTTTTAAAAGATAGAAGAGCTGCTCCTTGTTTTGGCTTGTTTACACGACCATCTTTTTGGCGAGTACCGTCAATAAAAATACCAATACTTTTATTGTTTAATAATTTTTCACATGCAATTTCAATAGTTGTTTTATCTACTACGCCTCTTTTTACAGGATAAGCTCCACATGACTTTATTATAAAACCAAGTAAGGGGATTCTAAAAAGTTCTGACTTAGCCATAAAAGATATATTTCGACCAATAGCATGACCTAATAAAGGAGGATCAAGCAGGGAACCGTGATTAGATACCATTATGAAAGAACCTTTTTGAGGAATGTTTTCTCTCCCTATTAAATTGCCCCTAAATATAAATTTATAAATTGGAAAAATAATTACTTGGCTTACTAATTGATAAATTAATTTTTGATAAAAACAACTTTTCATAAAATCAGTATTTAATTTGATCTGCAGAAGAAACTTGAGAAATTTTTACATCCTTTAAATGCCTTTTACCTAGACCACCTAGAACATTAGATGGGCCAATTTCTACCATTTGAAGAATACTATTTTCTTTCATTAAATCCATAGTTTGACGCCATCTAACACCATTACACATTTGATTCTTAAACCTAACTTTAAGCTCTTTTGGATCATTACATAGTGATGGATTAGAATTACTTATAACGGGTATAGAAGGCTGATTAAATTCTAGAGTGTCTAAATATTTTGAAAATTGAAATGATGGTTCTTTCATAAATGGTGAATGAAAAGCACCCGAAACATTTAATTTCAGGAATCTTTTTGCCTTGATTCGTTTTGAAATATTATCTAAAGCTTTTTCGCTTCCTGATAAAACAACTTGAGAAGAGCTATTGTCGTTTGCTATTACAAGATCTTCAATCTCCTCCACCAGTAAATCTAATTGATCTCTATCAAAACTTATTAATGCTGCCATAGATCCCTCTGCGGCATCTGCCATTAATCCAGATCTAACTTTTATAAGTTGTACACAATCTTCAAAAGACAAAACATCGGCGCAATATAGAGCCGTAATTTCACCTAAACTATGTCCAGCAATATAGGTTGGTTTATAACCATTTTCTTTTAAAGAGTCCAATAAGACCGATTCCACCAAAAAAAGGCAAATTTGAGTGTTCTTTGTATTATTTAAATCATAAGTAAGATTTTTTTCATCAGAATTTAGTTCACAAATTTCAAATAAATTCCTCTCGAATACTTCAGAGGCAAAATTAAACCTATATTTTGTATTTGGCAAATCTATAACTTTATTTGCCATACCAATTTTTTGTGAACCCTGACCAGGAAATACCCAAGCGACTGTCATAATAAAACTTTTTTTAACCCCATCGAATAAGGGCTGCACCCCAACTTAACCCAGCACCAAAACCACTTGTGGCAATAATATCATTTTCTTTAATTTTCTTATTTTTTACAGCCTCATCTAGCATTAAAGGAATTGTTGCCGCTGAAGTGTTTCCATAGTTACTTAAATTACTGAGAATCTTTTCTGATGAAACATTTAGCCTGTCTCCAACAGAATCTAATATTCTTTGATTTGCTTGATGTAATAAAAGCCAATTAATCCTCTCAGAATTAAAATTTGTTTTTTTAAATAAATTATCAATAATTAATGGTACCTCTCTAACTGCAAATTTATATACTTCTTGTCCATTCATCTCAATTGAAGAAAAACCCCCACTTGAAAAATTAATATCATCAACAATTAGATCTTGATTATTTTGAGATGGAAGATTTAAGAAAGAACCTCTTTGACCATCAGTCCTCATACTAAAGCCAATTAAATTATCAAATTCATTGGTTGCTTCGATTGCTATTGCACCCGCTCCATCTCCGAATAAAATACAAGTTCTTCTATCATTCCAATCTACATAACTTGAAAGTTGATCTGAGCCTATTACTAAAGCTCTTTTATAACTTCCTGCTTTTAAAAATTGAGTAGCTGTTATTACAGCAAATAAGAAACCACTACAAGCAGCTGTCAAATCAAACGCAACAGCATTAATTGCACCAAGTTTTGATTGAATTTCAGGAGCAGAGCCAAATAAATCATTTGGAGTTGATGTAGCTAAAATTATTAGATCAATTGTGTCAATCTCCCATTTAGCCATCTCAATTGCTCCCAATGCTGCCTTATAACCCATCTCGCTAACATTTTCTGATAATCCAGAAATTCTTCTCTGCGAGATACCTGTTCTAGACTTTATCCATTCATTACTAGTATCTACCTTCTTACTAATTTCCTGATTCGTCAGAATTTGATTTGGTACATAACTTCCACTACCTTTAAATGAGACTCCAATTTGATTTAAATTTATTCCTTCCAAAAGAGTTATCTAATTACTTATATAAGTCAAACACAAATCTGACAAAATATGGTTTAAGAATTTAAAACTTGAAGCTTTTGAAGTTGATTTAAATTTTCCATGACATTATGATTTACAGCAGAATGAGCCAAACGCAGAGCACTCACTACAGATAAAGACTTACTACTGCCATGGCCAATTACGCAAATACCATTTACCCCAAGCAACAATGCTCCGCCATGTTCAGCATGATCCAACCTTTTTTTAATTCTTAGTAAATTGCTTTTTAAAAAAGCAGAACCAACCTTCCCCCTTCTTCCTCTAGGCAGTTCGGATCTTAAAATATCTAGTAGAACCCCTCCAACTGACTCAAGAAATTTAAGTAATATATTTCCAGTAAAGCCATCACAAACGACTACATCAAAATCACCAGATAAAACATCTCTTCCCTCACAATTACCACCAAAATCAAAACTTTTTTCATTGGAAAGTAATTCAAATGTTTTTATAGATAAATCATTCCCTTTACATTCTTCTTCTCCAATATTTAATAAGCCAATTCGTGGTTTTTCTATCTGTAAAACATCTTTTGCATAAACATCACCAAGAAGCGCAAATTGATGTAGATAAGAGGGCTTACAATCAGTATTTGCTCCGACATCGAGAACTAATACAGGTCGCGTTTGATCTCTTGTTGGGAATAATGCTCCTATGGCAGGGCGTTCGATACCTTTCAATCTTCCTATCCTAAATATTGCAGAGGCCATAAGTGCCCCTGAGTTACCTGCCGAATAAACAGCTTTTGCCTTATTAGTTTTAACCAAATCCATAGCAACGTTTATACTCGCATCTTTTCTTTTTCGTACTGCTGTTGCTTCTTCATTCATCCCTATGGGATCTCCACTATCTATCAACTCAAGACGATTATTATCAATTTCTTTTTCTAACAAATCTAGTAGTCCAACTTTTTCTGCTTCATATCTAACTTTTTCAATTTTGCCTACAAACTTTATATTTATAGGAAATCTACTTATGGCATCGAGACAGCCCTCCAAAATGGGCACAGGTGCATAATCTCCCCCCATACCATCAACTGCGATCCAAATCCTCTCAGAATTTGGCACCTCTTCGTTAATTATTAAATTATCACTATTTTGTAACCTTTTTAAAGGGTCAAAAACTAATGGCTGCAATGTATTTTTTGCAATTGTACTAGCACTTGAAACTACACTACTAGCAGTGTTAACAACTGATTCAGCACTAGAGACTACATTACCAGCAACATTACCTGCGACATTAGTTGCAGTACTTACAACAGAACCAGCACCAGCAACCACGTTACCCGCAACATTACTTGCAGTTACGGCAGAATTAGCCGCAGTATCAACTATTGAAGTCACAGCAGAATTTCTTTTATACCAAATAACTAATCTTCTTATAGCTCTAGACTTTTTATTCAAAGAATCTTTTTCCATTTATTTACCGTCAAATGGAGATATGTCAACTATCCTCTGAAACAGATATCCTGTACCTCTTGCTGTAAGAATTAATTCAGGATTTGCAGGGTCAGCTTCCAATTTTGATCTTAATCTAGATATATGCACATCCACTACTCTTGTATCTACATGTCTTTCAGGTGTGTAGCCCCAAACTTCTTTCAAAATCTCTCCTCGACTAAATGGCTCTCCTGATCGACTGACTAACAGTTCTAAAAGACTAAATTCCATACCTGTTAA
>QCVU01000008.1 GCA_003210275.1 Prochlorococcus sp. AG-686-M10 | reverse complement strand
TTGATAAATATTTTTATAGTCATAAGTTTCTATAGCTTGGGAGAAGGCATTATTTAATTCTGTAATTCGGTCTTTTAAAATGTCGTTAAATCTTATTATTAAAGGAGTATTGATTTCTCTACTTTTAATTTCCTTAACAAGTTTAAAAAGATCGACTTTTTTTTTGGAATTTCTATTTGGGGTTATCGATATATTGCCATCTGAATTAATTGAAAAATATTTCTCTCCCCATTTATCAATACCATAAGTAGAAATACTATCTTCTATAGTCCAATTTTTATTTAATTTGTTTGGATCAAAATTGGTCAATTTTAGTTTTGTGATTTATATAAGTTTTGGAAAATTACTCAAAACAATATTTTATATTTTAATGATTACTTGCCAAGTTACCACCTAAAAGAAGAATATACATAGAGAGATTACTAATTAAATGATCAAAGAGAGAACGTTTCTTGCAATTAAACCAGATGGTGTACAGAGAGGATATGTTTCAGAGATTATTGGAAGGTTTGAAAAAAAAGGCTTTAAATTGGTGGGTTTAAAACAACTAATTCCATCAAAGCAACTTGCTCAAGACCATTATGGGGTACATAGAGAGAGACCTTTTTTTAAGGATTTAGTCGACTTTATATCAAGTGGTCCTGTGGTTGCAATGATTTGGGAAGGAGAAGGGGTAATCTTAAGTGCAAGAAAATTAATTGGTGCTACAAAACCTCTTGAGGCTGAACCTGGCACTATAAGAGGAGATTTAGCTATTGATATAGGTAGAAATATAATTCATGGTTCAGATGGAGAAGAAACTGCTAAATTTGAAATTAATTTATGGTTTGATCAACATGAAATATGTGATTGGGAGACTTCTGATTCTAAATGGCGAGCAGAAAATTAAAGAAATTTAAAATTAAAACCTATTGAAACTAAATTTTTTAAGAAAATTAGTTTCAATATTGTTGAGAGTTTTTTCTTGAATCAATTTGAACATAATATCGCTTGTAATTGCTGAAAAGAGTACCCCATTTCTATAGTGACCGTTAGCTAAATAAAGATTACTAACGTCTGATTTGCCAATTATCGGCTTGAAGTCAGGTGTACAAGGCCTGAATCCCCACCAATGTTCCATTTGTGGCCAGTTCAATGCTTCTGGTAATAAAGATTTAATACCTTTCTGAAGTTGATTTATTCCCTCTGGAGTATTTCCTTCAGTAAATTCAGCCTTATCTTCAACGGTTGCACCCACAACTATAAGACCATCATCTCTAGGAACTAAGTAAGTATTAGGACCAAAAAGAACTCTTTTAATAGAATTTTCTGGACCTTGTATTGACATCATTTGTCCCTTTACAGGAAAGATTGGTAAATTATTTAACACTTTTTTACTCCAGGCACCGCAACATAAAATTACTTTTTCACTAAAAATATTTTTTATTTCCCCAGTAGCATTTAGAACTTTTGCACCAAGAATTTTATTCTTTTCTAATATCAATTCTTTTACATCTGCTCCTTCTTGGAATTTAACCCCATGCAAAGAACATGCACGCTCAAGAGCACGCATAAGTCTCCTTCTATTATCTATTTGGCCGTCTTGTTCAAAAAGTATTCCATGCTCCCATTTGGCATGTATTCCAACGATTTCTTTCCTTAGGTTTTTCTGATTTAAATATTTTCCGTATTGAAAAGTTTTGAATTTCTTCAATTTTTTAATATTTTCAAAGGGTACTACTATTCCACATTTTTTTAAACCACAATCAATACCACTATCTTGTTCGATATTTTTAATCCAATCTGGAATTAAATTTTGACTTTGTTGTCCAAATATGAATAATTCATCTTCAAGTCCTTCAGCATGGGTGGCTAGCATTCCTGCCGCAACGAATCCAGCAGATTCGCTTCTATTTTTGCTTAAAACTTCAACTTTGAATTTATTACGTGCAAATTCATAAGCAATAGATAAACCTATTAATCCTCCACCAATAATTAAAATTGAATTTTTAGTTTCTGATTTCATTTAATTATTTTTATAATTTAAATATGTTTTGATCCTCTTTTACGTTATATCCAATAAGATTAAGAGAGAACCATTTAATAATGAAAAATTTAGAACCTTGGGAAGCTGTGATTGGTTTAGAAACCCATGTCCAGCTTAATACTAAAAGTAAAATATTTACATCTGCATCAACTGCTTTTGGCGATGAACCTAATACTCATGTAGATCCTGTTGTTTGTGGGTTGCCAGGAACACTCCCTGTTTTAAATGAAACTGTTTTAGAATATGCAGTTAAAACTTCTTTAGCCTTAAATCTAAATGTTGCAGAACATTGTAAATTTGATAGAAAACAATATTTTTACCCTGATTTGCCTAAAAATTATCAAATCTCTCAATTTGATGAACCATTAGCAGAAAATGGTTGGTTAGAAGTTGAAATAGCAGAAAAAGATAAAGAAACTTATTTAAAAAAAATCGGTATAGAAAGACTTCATATGGAAGAAGATGCTGGTAAATTAGTTCATGTAGGAAGCGATCGATTGGCTGGGTCTAAATATTCATTGGTTGATTACAATCGTGCAGGTATAGCACTTGTTGAGATCGTAAGTAAGCCAGATATTAGGACAGGTAGAGAGGCATCAGAATATGCTTCAGAAATAAGAAGAACTGTTAGGTATCTTGGTGTTTCAGATGGAAATATGCAAGAGGGTTCACTCAGGTGTGATGTAAATATTTCAGTTAGAAGAGGCCCTAATTCCTCTTTCGGCACCAAAGTTGAAATAAAGAATATGAATTCTTTCTCTGCTATTCAAAAGGCTTGTGAGTATGAAATAGAAAGACAAATTGATGTATATGAAAATGGAGGGGAAATTTATCAAGAAACCAGGCTGTGGGACGAAGCTAAGCAATTAACAAAAAGTATGAGATTAAAGGAGGGTAGTAGTGATTATAGATATTTCCCAGATCCTGATCTTGGCCCAATTGAAATATCAAAAGAACAAAAAAATAAATGGCTTAATGAATTGCCTGAATTACCTTCTAAGAAAAGACAAAAATATGTCAAAGAATTAGGCTTGTCACCATATGATTCAAGAGTTATTTCAGATGAAGTTTTTATGGCAAACTTTTTTGAAGAGACCGTAGCAAACGGTGCTGATCCAAAACTTGCCTCTAATTGGATAACAAGTGACATTGTTGGCTATTTGAAATCAAATAAACAAAGTTTTGCTGACTTAAAGCTTAGTCCTAATAATCTTGCAGAGATGATTAATATGATTTCTAAAAAAGTTATTAGTGGAAAAATAGCAAAAGAAATCTTACCAGAATTAATTAAGGACAATATTTCTCCACAAAAAGTAGTTGAAGTAAAAGGCTTGGCAATGATATCTGATTCTGCAAGTATTTTGCCAATTATCGAAGAACTTATTATTGAATATCCTAAAGAAGTTAAATCTTTTAAGGATGGAAAAACTAAACTCCTTGGTTTTTTTGTAGGACAGCTTATGAAAAAAACTAAAGGTAAAGCAGATCCAAAACTTGCTAATCAACTCATTTCAGAAAAACTAAATAGTTAATTTCTAAAGAAGTTTTTGTATTGTATTTATCCATAACTTTTGATCATCTGAATTGTCTAAAATTACATCTGAAAATTTAGATTTATCTTCAAAATTTAATTGAAGATTTATAATTTTCTCAGCATCATTATTACTGATTTTATTTCTTTTCATAAGTCTTTTTTTTTGTATTTCTCTTGGACATTTTACTAACCATATTTCAGTACAAAGGTCCGTAAATTTTGCTTCAAGTAGCAAAGGGACAACCAAAAGTAAAGTTTTATTGTTTTCAAATTGATTACATTCTTCTATCATTTTTTTTTTAATTAATGGATGAAGAAGATTTTGAATCCATGTTCTCTTTATAGAATTTTCGAAAATTATTTTTTTTAATAGTTCTGTGTTTATTTCATTTTCTGAAGAATACTCATCAACTATTTGAGGTCCAAAATAAGCTAAAACTTTTTTATAGCTATTACTTTTCGGCTTGATTAGTTCTTTTGAATATTGATCTGCATCTAATATTGGAATGTCTTTATATTTCTTTATGTAGTGAGCTATTGTAGATTTTCCACTTGCAATACCTCCAGTAAGACCTATTCTTCTTTGTTTATTTTTTAATTTTGGTTGGATGCTCATAAATTTAATAAGAATCTATATGGCAGTGTTTTAATGAAAAGAATAGTTATTATGAGTTTAATTTATAAAAAAGATTGAGTCAGATTAAGACTAATTGGTCATTTGTGAGTGATGGAGAAACGCCTAATGGTTTTTCTTTTGCAGGTATTGCTGCAGGATTAAAAGATTCTAAGAAAAAAGACTTGGCTTTAATATTAGCCCCAGAAGATAGCATTTGTAGTGGTCTGTTTACACAATCTACAGTCCGAGCATCCTGCGTAGATATTTGTGAACAAAGGATTAAAAAGTCTTCAGGTCAGATAAGAGCAATATTAATAAACTCCGGACAAGCAAATGCATGTACGGGAGATTTTGGTACTCAACATACTTTGATTGCTACGAAGGAGGTCTCACAAATATTAGGAATAAATGAAGAAGAAGTTTTAATGTGCTCAACGGGTGTAATTGGTATACCCATTCAAATAAAAAATTTAATTGATAATTTACCTAATTTGGTCAAGGAGTTAAATACAAATAATTTACAGGATGCTGCAGAAGCTATTTTAACTACTGATTTAGTTGACAAAAAAATAACTATAGAAACATTTATTGAAGGTAGAAAGGTCAAGATATCTGGATTGGCAAAAGGATCAGGAATGATTTATCCAAATATGGCTACAATGTTAGCCTTTCTTATATGTGATGTTGGCGTTGATAAAGAAGAATGGGATAAGATGATTTCTATTGCTGTTAAAAAGTCTTTTAATGCTATTTCTGTTGATGGAGAGACAAGTACTAATGATGCCTTTATAGGAATAAATTCAGGAAAAAAAATTGATAAGAAATTTTTATCAAAGATTCAAGCAGGAATTGATATTGTATGCCAAAGCTTGGCAAAAAATATCGCTAGAGATGGAGAAGGCGCAAATTGCTTGTTAGAGGTTTTGGTTGAGGGGGCAAAGAATAATTCAGATGCAATTGTGATGGCTAAATCTATATGTAATTCTTCATTGGTAAAAACTGCAATTCATGGTTGTGATCCAAATTGGGGCAGAATTATTTCAGCTGCGGGTAACTCTGGAATTGATTTTAAATTAGATCTCGTTGATTTATACATTGGAGGCTTTCAGATTTTGAAAAAGGGTAAATTAAATAAATATGATGCCAACAAAGTTGCCAATTACATGAGAACAAAAATGAATGGTAAATATTTAGTTGAGGATATAGTATCGATAGTGCTTAATCTTAATTCTGGTACAGAAAAAGGAACTGCTTGGGGTTGTGATTTGTCTAAAAAGTACGTTGAAATAAATAGTGAGTACACTACTTAATTTTAAGTAGTTCAATTGGTAAATATTCGTTTATATAAAGAAAAAGGATTGACATAGTTCCCAATACAGAACCAATAAAACCTCCAATAAAATAATTAAATATCTTGGGTTGAAGGATTTGTGAGTTTTCTCCATTTTCTATTTCAAAATCAGGAGAATCAACTACTTTTAGGCGCTGATTAGTTGTTGGTTGTTTAAGTTGTTGGTGTCGGATGAGCGCTTCGAAATCAGGCATGGAATTTGAGATGCAATGGAACAATAGGCAGACCAGCCCGTCATTCGACGAGGATCTGATCTTCCTAAATCGTCTACAGCTTCAAATACTGCGTTTCCAGATGCTTCTGCTTTATCAAAGGCTGAAAGTAAAGGAATAAATGTATCAAAAACGTGTAGACCGAAATTTTTTAACGCTGCCTTAGCTTGTTGAGCTGCTTTTTGTTGTCTAAAATCTACTTTTACAATTACGACTGCATGGTTAACTTTTAGTGTATTTAATAAGCTGGCTAATTCAACAGTTAATTCAACAGACCTTGCTTTTGCGGTTGTGGGTAGTATTACTAAATCTGATCCGTATGCAAGATGTTTAAGTTCTTCTGTATCACTGCTTGCTTGCCCATCAGTAATAACAATTTCGGAAGATCTGGAGGCTTTTGCTGCAGAACTAACTGGAAAAACGGGAAATGGAAGGTTTCCTCTGGATGAGTAGGCTAATGCTGATCGATTTTTGTCAGCATCAACTATACATACTTTTTTGCCTTCAGAATGCCATACACTTGCAAGGTGAATACTTGTACAAGTTTTAGCAACACCTCCTTTTTGCCCACAAACAGTAATAAACAATTTTTTACTAATATTTTCCTTACTTTGGAGAATAATTTCTTAATGTCAATAGGTAATTATTTGAAAAGTTTTAAAACTTATATTTGCTAAATAATCTTTTGTGGAATATATAGTTTTAAGTAATCTTAAAATTAAATTTAAAAAATAGTAAGTGAAAAAAAGAATTGGACTAGGAACATGGTCTTGGGGAAATCAAATTTTTTGGGACTATCAAACTAGTAATGATGATGATTTACGTGAGACTTTTAAGGAAGCGTTAAAAAGAGGGTTTAACTTAATTGATAGTGCAGATTCTTATGGAACTGGAAAACTTAATGGTAGAAGTGAAGAACTTTTAGGTAAATTTTTACTAGAAACTTCTTCTTTTCAAAAAAAAAGAATTCAAATTGCAACAAAGCTTGCTCCTTATCCATGGCGAGTTGGTAATAAAGGCTTCACGAAACCCTTTCTCAAAAGTTTAGAAAGATTAAATAATAAATTAGATATAGTCCAAATACATTGGTCAACTGCAAAATATAATCCTTGGCAAGAATTACAATTATTAAATAATCTTTGCGATTTAATTGATCAAGGTTTTAGTTTTAAAATTGGATTATCAAATATTGGACCGCAAAGATTAAATAAAATTATTCAATTCTTATCAAAAAGAGATAAGAAAATTAAAAGTGTTCAAATCCAGTTTTCTTTATTATCTCCAGATTTCCGCAAACAGACTAGTGTAAAAAGAATCTGTCAAGATAATAATATTGATTTTTTAGCCTATAGTCCTTTATCTTTTGGAATACTATGTATAGATCCTGAAAAAGATGAAGACAAGCAAAATTCTTTTCTACGTAGTTTAATTTTTAAAAACTATAAAAAATCAACTACTGAATTAAGGAGGTGCCTTAAACAAATTGCTGTTTCAAGATCAGTGTCACAAGCTCAAGTAGCAATCAATTGGTGTTGTTATCAGGGAGCAATACCTCTTGTAGGAATGAGAAAGAAGTCTCAAGTTATTGATATATCAAATGTTTTTAAATGGAACTTAAATCAAAAAGAGTTTGGAATGCTACAGCAAGCTTCTCATAAGTGTTTGAAAAAGATGCCAAGTAATCCTTTTTCAAGCTTGTAAAAGAGAATAAAATAAATTTAAGCAGATATTTTTTTATGATTTTTTATTTGATTATTGCTCCAAAGTTCTGTCGGAAAGTTTGAACCTGTAAACCTTATAACTTTAGGTTTAAAGTTTATTAATAAGTCATTAATGTTACTTTTTGTGCTCATTTGTATTGAGAATTTTTAATACGTTAAGATAATTTTTTTCTAATCTTCCCAGTATTTATACTCATAAAATTTAAAAAATAATTTCTAATACATTCTCTTGAAGTAAATTTTACAAATTAGCAAATGATCTAATACATATTTTGATCAATTTAAAATGGTGGAGCCCTTCCAGGCTCCTTGGATCATTTGGTTGATAAGGCTGATATCACCCCATCTCCTTAGAGATCAAGCAGCAACTGGTGCTGTTTGACGGGAGAAACTAACGATTTTGTTAGCGTTTGTGTTTTTGCTCTAACCGAGCAGGCTTCAGTCATCTTCCTTACGCCCCGTCGAAACCATTACAACCCCAAAAGGAAATGGAGTTGAGCGGAATCGAACCGCTGTCCGAAACATCGGTTGAGATCACCTAGTCCTATTGGACATTTATATTCTGGCAGGCAAAATGAGTATTGAATAGTTATTTCATTAATTTTTTAAATATATATGAATGTAATTGCATCATCTCCTGAAGGTTTAGAGAAATATTTAGCAAGTGAAATTATTGATTTGGGTGGATTTAATGTTAATACGTATAAAAGATCAGTTTCTTTTGAATGTGATTATGCGACTTTCTATAGAATTCATTTTTTTTCAAGAGTTGCTTTTCGTTTTTATAGAGAAGTTGCACGTTTCCACTGCTACGACAGGCTTTCATTATATGAGGGAGTAAGAGACTCGTTTGATTGGTTAGAATGGTTATCCTCTGAAAAAACATTCAATGTTCAAGTCACCGGTAGAACTTCATCGTTAAGTCATTCTCATTTCACTGCTCTTGAGGTTAAAAATTCAATTACAGATCTTCAACAATCTGTATGGAATAAAAGATCAAATATTTCATTAGATAATCCTGATGTGATAATTCATTTACATTTAAATAATGATCGTGGGATTCTTAGCTTGCAGAGTAGCTTTGAAAGTCTTCATAAAAGAGGCTATAGACCTGCTATTGGAAATGCTCCACTTAAAGAAAACTTAGCTTCTGGTTTATTAAAAATGACTGAATGGAACGGAACTAAACCTTTGGTTGATCTTATGTGTGGTTCAGGAACTTTTTTAATAGAGGCTATTAATCAAAATCTTAAAGTTCCACTTAAATTTCAACAATTTTATCTTTTTGAAAATTGGTTAGATTTTAATAAAAATATTTATCTAGAAGAGAAAAATAAGGCTCTGAAGAAAGTTATTACCTTTAAAAAATTATCAAAAATTATTGGTTGTGAGATTAATAAAGATGTTTTTGAGCAAGCAAAAGTCAACATAAAACTAGCAGGACTTGAAAATTATATTGAATTACAAAATGATGATTTTAAAAATATTCAATTTAAATCTTCAGAAGGATTAGTTTTATGTAATCCACCTTATGGGAAAAAACTAGGTGACGAAAACGAATTAATTAATTTATATGAGGATATGGGTGAATTTCTGAAGAGAAAATTTTCTGGTTGGGAATTCTGGTTACTAAGTGGGAATCCAAAACTTACAAGATATTTAAAAATGAAATCTTCTTTGAAAATACCTGTGAGCAATGGAGGTCTTGATTGTAGATGGATTAAATATTTAATAAGATAATTTATTTTTTTCCTAATACTGCTTTTGTTGTTTTACCCAAACCCTCTAGTGTTTGGGGTAGATAAGGTCCCTTTGCTAGTTTTCCTCCAAGCTTTAAGCTTAAACCTGCAAGAAATAAATCAACAAATATTATTAAAAGTAAATTATATTCTGTGGCCCAATTATTAAACTTATTTAGAGTGAGATAAAAAATAATATGAATAGAAATTAAAACTATTAATAATAAAATTCCACCTATAGCAATAAATACTCCCCCACTAATTAATCTTCTCTTTTCTCTATCAACTTCTTGAAGTGCTATTCGGACATGCAAATCCATTACAGAACTTGCAATTGCAGAAATTCTTGAAGCTGTATTAGCAAAGTTTTTATTTTTGGGTTTATCCATTTATTTATTTCTACTATTAATTAAACTACCTATAAATAATCCTATACCAGCAGCAATAGCAATAGATAAAATTGGTTTTTTTCTTATTGGGTTTTCTATTTTTGGCCTTAATGTACTATTCAGTTCATCTAGTAACTCTTCTAATTGACCTTCGATTGGTTCTATTTTATCTGCAATTTCCCAATTATTTTCTTGAATTGAATCAATAATTTGAAATAATTGATTTTTAATACCACTAGCAGATGATCCAGTATGACTTGCTATTACTCCAACTAGATCATCAATACTTCCTTTTGCAGTCTCAAGAGTTTGTTGTGCAATATTAGGCCATTTTTCTTGTATCAACGGAATCAAACTATCGATTTTTTCACGTAACCATTTTTCTGATATGCCCTCTTCTTTTGGCAGCGCAGAATCATCAATTGTTTCTTTAACTTCTTTGGGAGGATGAAAAGCTTCCATTAATCCACCTACATTTCCTTTAGAGTAGTCTGTATTTTCTTAATTTGAAACCCTTCTATTTAGATTTGTTTTTAATAAAAAATTTATAGACATATAAAATTTTATTTACATTTCATTTATCTCCCCTGTTCTGTAATAAGGTTTTGTTAAGCTATTACTGACTTTATTAAATTAAGTTTTTTATTTCATCATGGATATCACACTTGCAGCAATTATTTTTGCATCCCGTACAATTCCAACTGATTTTGGATTGGTAGCAGCAGCTATTGCAGGAGCTGGCAGTTTGCTATTTATTGCTTTGAGATTTGTGCCTGATGCGGGTAACTAGGTTTTTCCTTTTTTAAGATGATCTAAATTGTTAGCTCATCTTAATAATTGATTATTGAAATAAAATAATTTATTGATGCACTAGATAATGAATCGATGGGTTTTACTCGAACATAAGATTCTTGGTAGTAAATTAATTGATATTCACTATGATTTTCTTGTTGAAGATCAATTAGATTGTTTTACTTGGAAATTTCACGAAATTCCATTGCTAAATAAAGGCTTTATTAAAATAGTAAAACAACCAAACCATAGATTGGTGTGGCTTTCTAGAGTTGAATATCAACTTTCTAATAATAGAGGTTTAGTAAAAAGAATTGATCATGGAACTTTCTCTTGTATTTCTCATAATCAAGACTCACAAGAGTTAAAAATTATATTGAACGGTGAGTTGTTGAACGGTTTGTTCATAATAGATGGGAATTTTTGTCATTTAACGAAAAATAATTAATTTGTTTTTAGAAATAATCTTAATAATTCTCTTGAGATTTTTTGAAAAGTAGCTATTCTTACTTAGCTATTGTGACTTGCGATTGGTATACATCAATCAGGTCGAGTTTGAAAATTTTAAATCTTTCGGAGGAAGGGTAAAAATTCCTCTTGAAGAAGGTTTTACAGTGGTGACTGGTCCAAACGGATCTGGGAAAAGTAATATTTTGGACGGAATTTTGTTCTGTTTAGGTTTGGCAAATAGTAGAGGTATGAGAGCAGAGAGATTACCTGATTTAATAAATAATTCGAAAGTAAAAGAAGGTAAATCTTCCGAAACATTTGTTTCTGTTAAATTCAATATTGAAGATTGGTCGCCAAGGGAAGATGTTCCATCTTTGGATTTAGAAGAAGATGATATTGCACTTACTAAAGATCAAAAAGAATGGGTAGTTGCCAGAAAATTGCGGCTAATGCCTGGTGGATCATATGCATCGACTTATACCTCTGATGGACGCCAATGTACTCTACAACAAATACAGAGAGTTCTTAGAGATATAAGTGTTGATCCAGAAGGCAGCAATGTTGTGATGCAGGGAGATGTCACAAGAATAGTATCAATGAATAATAAAGAAAGGAGAACACTTATTGATGAATTAGCAGGGGTAGCTCTTTTTGATAGCAGAATTGAACAAACTCATTCAAAACTTAATGATGTTTTTGAGAGACAAGAAAAATGCGAGATTTTAGAAAACGAATTGCAATCTAGTAAAGGAAAGCTCGAAAAAGAATGTGAAAAAGCTAAAAAATATAAAGAGTTAAAGGCAAAACTTTTTCATATTAAGGAGATTGAAAAAGTACTTTTATTCGATAAACAAGTTCAAAATATTGAATTAATTAAGAAAAAAGCTATTAACTTGGATAAGAGTAAGATTTTATTTAATCAACAAAAAGAATCACTTAGTAAAGAAATACAAGTATTGCAAGATGCAATGAAAGTCATGATTGCCGAATTAAAAGAGAAAGGAGAAGATAACTTAATCAAAGTAAATTCTGATATCGGTAGTATAAATTCAAATTTAAGGGAATTAGAGCGAATAGCTGTTGTTAATAAAGAGGAAGGAATTAAATTGCAAGAGCAACGGGATAATCTTGTAATATCTAAAAAAAACACTGAGTTAGAAAAGAATCAGCAAGAAAACTTTAATGATAATTATCTAGAAAAATTAAACGTCGAGATTCAAGATTTAACGTTAAAACATAAACTATCTAGAAAAAAACTTTCTGATGCTGCAGGTGAATCAGGTGAATTTTCAAAGCAAAGTATAAAGCTCAATCATGAGTTAGAAAATATAAAATCTTTAGTACAACCTCTTGAATCTAGTAAAAGGAATATAGAGGAGGAAATTATACAAATTAATATTCAAAGAGAAGAAATATCATCTCAAACTGATCTTTTAAAGTTAGAAAAACAAAAACTATCAGAATTTAATCAAATTAATGGAAAATCAACGGATACAAAAAATCGTAATTTGAGCAGTATTAGATCTGATATTGATACTTTAAAGATTGAAATAGATTTGTTGAATAAAACTAAACTTAGGCTAAATAACGAACAATTAAGGCTTGAAAAGGACTTATCAAGATGTGAAAGCAGAAAAGAGGCTCTAAATGAAACTAGAGGATCATATGCATTAAGAATACTTTTAGAGGCAGGGTTAGAGGGTATACATGGATATGTGGCTCAATTGGGTGCAGTAAATGAAAAAAACAGATATGCATTGGAAATAGCCGCTGGTAATAGACTTGGACAAATAGTTGTCGATAATGACAATATTGCTTCAAGAGCCATTGAAATTCTTAAAAAAAAGAAAGCAGGTAGATTAACCTTTCTTCCACTTAATAGAATTAAAACTTATAAAAAAAATTTCGCGCTTAAGAGATTTGAGAATTTTAAAGAGAATGGATTTGTAGATAAAGCTATTAATTTAATTGATTATGATGATGTTTATGCAGATGTTTTTAAATACGTTTTTGGAGATACAGTAGTCTTTTCAGATTTAGAGTCAGCGAAATTATCTAAACAAAAAATAAGAATGGTTACTTTGAGTGGAGAACTATTGGAACTTAGTGGTGCAATTACTGGAGGAAGTAAAGTTAATAAAGATCTTGCTTATAGGTTTGGAACCAATAATGATATTGACGAGGCTCACCCTATAAAACAAAGATTATCTATCATTGAAGAAGCTTTGAAGAAATCAGATAATGATATTTTAAATAAAACTAATAACTTGAATAAACTAAATTTTAATCAAAGGGAAATATTAGAGGATTGTGTATCCTCTAATAAAGAAATTGAAGTAAATAATAATTCTCTAAAAGTTTCGATGAAGAGGATTGATGAGAATAATTTGAGATTAAATAAGCTTACTTCTCAAGATAATTTATTAAATGAAAAGTTGGATAGCATTCAAAATCAAATAATACCATTTAAAAAAAAGTTGGATGAATTGGAGATAATCCTTAAAAAGAATTATGAAGATAATCAAACTTCCTCTTTAATCACTCATAATAATGATTTCGAAAAGCTAGATAAAAAACTTGAACTAATGATTCAAGAGAAAGATGAATTATTAAATAAAAAGAATCAATTGGTTTTAAATCAAGAACGTATAAATAATCAATTAAATCTAATATCTCTGCAAGAAAAGAATCTACAAGAATCTGTTAAAGAGCTTTCTAATGCCCATAATGAATGGATAAAGAAAAGAGATGATTATAAAAGTGAGCTTGCGAGTCTTGATGGCCAAAAATCCTTACTTGAAAAGGATCTTGGAATATTAAGAAGAAAAAGGGATGAGTTAAATTCATCTATTTCCAATAAAAGACAAGAAATTAATGAGTTTACTCTTAAGTTGGAATATCTCGAAAGAGATATAAGTTCTCTAAATGAGGAAATGCGTAGCGAAACTATCAAGTTAGAAAATTATAAAAAAGAGCTGCCTGATCCGTTGCCCAGCTTTGGAGAATATGAGACTATAACTCTTGATTTATTACAATCAGAGATAGTTGTGATTAATACGAAATTGGAAAATTTAGAACCGGTAAATATGTTAGCTTTAGATGAACTAGAGGAATTGACAGAAAGGTTAAATGATTTAATAGCAAGATTGGAAGTTTTATCTAATGAAAGATCGGAGTTGTTATTAAGAATAGAAACTGTTTCAACTATGCGACAAGAAGCATTTATGCAGGCATTCGTAGAAGTTGATAAGCATTTTAGAGAGATTTTTGCCAATTTATCAGATGGAGATGGGTTCCTTCAGCTCGAAAATCCTGAGGCTCCTTTGGAGGGAGGTTTAACTTTAGTTGCTCATCCTAAAGGAAAAAATGTCAGAAGATTAGCTTCAATGTCGGGTGGTGAGAAATCATTAACGGCCCTAAGTTTTTTATTCGCTTTGCAAAAATATAAGCCTTCTCCTTTTTATGCATTAGATGAAGTAGATAGTTTTTTAGATGGTATTAACGTTGAAAGGTTATCAAAATTAATAACAAGTCAGTCATCAAATGCTCAATTTATAGTCGTAAGCCACAGAAGACCTATGATAAGTTCATCTGAACGAACAATTGGGGTTGCTCAAGCAAGAGGTGCTAATACTCAAGTTGTTGGATTACCAAATGCTGCATAATCACACTTTTTTTAATTTTTACGTCAGAATGTCAGAAAGTTATTAATGAGTTTGTCGAACACATCAACAAATAATAATCGCCGAGATTCCGTACCTAGCGAACGTCTATGGTTAAGGTCGGAACTCATGGGGACCCAGGTCATTACTACTGATACTGGTAGGAGATTAGGAGTCGTAGGTGAAGTTGTCGTTGATATTGATAGAAGAGAGGTAGTTGCTTTAGGTCTTAGAGATAATCCTCTTACAAGATTTTTGCCAGGTTTACCTAAATGGATGCCTCTTGAAAGCATAAAGCAGGTTGGCGATGTAATTTTAGTAAATTCTTTAGATTCTTTGAGCGACGGTTTTTCTCCTGAAAGGTATGGGAAAGTTATAAATTGTCAGGTAATTACGGAATCTGGTCAGCTTCTTGGAAGAGTTCTTGGATTTTCTTTCGATATTGAGACGGGGGACTTAATTTCTCTTGTTATGGGTGCTGTAGGCGTTCCTCTTTTAGGTGAAGGTATTTTAAGTACTTGGGAAATTCCCGTAGATGAGATAGTTAGTAGTGGTACTGACAGAATAATTGTTTATGAAGGCGCAGAGGAAAAACTGAATCAACTAAGTAGTGGATTACTCGAGAAACTTGGGGTCGGCGGTTCTTCTTGGGAAGAAAGAGAAGCAAATAGGTATACAGCAAATCTTGTTCCAGTAGAGAATCAGCTATTGTCAGGTTCTGAATCAGAAGAACAAAATAATTTTATTGATGAAATTAAAGAAGAAGAATTTATAGAAGAAGAAGAGTATGAAGAGGAACTTGAATATGTAGAAATTGAAACTGCAAAAGAAACAATAAATAATAAAAAACAACTTTATTTAGATAATGACTCCTCTGAACAATTAGAGAATCAAATTGATGAAGAAGATGTAACAGAATTTGTTATTAAAAGTCCCTCTAGGTCTAATCGGGCTTCAAAGAGACCAATTCAAAGGTCTCAAGAACCTTTAGATATTGAACCTGTTGAAGAGAAAAAAATAGTTATAGAAAATCCTCAATCAGAATCTGTTGAAATTGACGATCCTTGGTAATCAACTGAGTCTTTTGATCGAATTAAAAATTATGTAAGCTAATTTTTTAACTGCTCCAGTTTTTCCGCGTTGTTTTGATAAATTATTTTTTTGCTCTCTTAAATATTTCTTATTTTGTAAAAGAAATAGAGCTTCATTTGCAATTTGTTTTGGTGAAATATTACCAATTCTTTCTGGAATAATTAACTTATTAGTGTTTATATTTGGCCATGCAAAAAACTTTTTCCGCTTTAAGTACCATTTTTGAATTATAAAAGTGAAGAATTTATTGATAAAAGAAATCTTCCCAATTATTCCGAAGATACCGTCCCAAGCGTTCATTACATTTAAATGTTGGGTGGGTAGAACAACTATCATGGGTAAAGTAAGCGAAGCTAATTCAGCAGTATTTGCTCCAACAGTGGTAATTGCAAGATCACATTTTTTTAGTACCTCATAGCAAGGATGTCTATTAATTAAATAAATTTTTGTATTATTTGAAGTTTCAATAACATAATCAAATATGGAACTTTTAATTTGTTTAATCTGTTTGATTTTGGATGAATAATGCTTTTTAATTGGATTCTTATTACTTTGAAAGAATAAATATTCACTTATACTTGTTGTTGGTGCTACGGGAATAATTAAATTAATATTTTTATTGTTGTTATAAATATGATCAGCCATTTCAAGAAAAAATGGAATACCTACAGATAGCTTTGCTCTTTTAGAACCTGGTAGTAAAGCAATCCATTTTTTTTCTTCAAGATTTATAGCAACTTTTTTGTTATTCGTAATATCTGCCATTAAATCGCCAATAACTTTACATTTATATCTATATTTTTTTGGAATGCTTTTCTTTACGTTTTGATTCATTGCTGCAATTATTTTGCTCCAACGCGGCCATCTTGAAATCCATTCAGCATAAGTGATGTTGATATAACCTAATCTTTTTGCTAACAAAACACCCCACAATTGATCACCTCCAAGAAAAATAACGATCCCTTTTTGAGGCCATTTTGCGTATTGATAAGGCCTGATTAACAATTTCCAAAAAGTCTTTGCTTTAGTAACTAATTCAAATTTGTTCCATGATTTGGCAACTTCATATTCTTTACCAGTAGCATTTGGACATGGCACTAAAACTAATCTTATTGAGAAATTTAATTTATCAATATTTTTCGAGGAATCATTTATTTTATTCAGATAATCAACTACTGGTCTTACCCATGTTGATAATTCCCCAGGCCCATTAGAGATAATTACTACTGCAATTGATTTTTTTTTCATTGCAGTTAATCCAAAATACATTAAATGCGGACGGCGAGACTTGAACTCGCAAGGCCGAAGCCACACGCTCCTTAGACGTGCGCGTCTACCAATTCCGCCACGTCCGCAAAGGGTTTTCGAGCACCGGCGGGTGCGTAAAACTCAAAATAAGTATAGCCGATAGCCTGAAATTAGTGGGTCAGTCGCCATATCCGCCGCACAGATCCGATTGTTGCAGATGTGGAGGGCTAGGAAATAAAAAAGGGAGATGAGTTTAACCCTGATCCTTGTATAAGGGTATTAATTTTCCATACGTTCCTAGACATGCGCATCTACCAATTCCACCTCGTCCGAAAAGGGTTTTCGAGCATAAAGATGTTCTTAAATCACTAAGTTTTAATGAATTAATTTGCGATAATATTTTATTAATCTTCTCGGTTTAAATTCTTAAAAGATTTATTTCTAATTAACTAAGTTTTAACTACTTAAAATAACTGATTTTTTCTATTGCATAAATAAATAATTTTCCACATATAACGTTTTAGGTTGTATTGTTAACCAATGCATTCTTGAAATTCAAAAATTCTATTGAATACTTTTTAAAGTATTTTCAATTTAAATTAATTTTCATTTCTTCAATTTAATTTTGTAATGGTTGAAAAAGTTTTAATTGCTAATCGTGGAGAAATAGCTTTACGAATCATCAGAAGTTGTAGAGAGCTTGATATTGCAACTGTTGCTGTTTATAGCACCGTAGATAAAAAGGCATTGCATGTGCAATTAGCAGATGAAGCAGTTTGCGTTGGGGACTCACTAAGTAACAAGAGTTATTTAAATATTCCTAATATCTTAGCTGCTGCTACATCAAGAGGAGTTGATGCTATTCATCCAGGTTATGGTTTTCTTGCGGAGAATGATAAATTTGCAGAAATGTGTAACGATCATGGCATAACTTTCATTGGTCCATCTCCAAATGCTATTAGATCAATGGGAGACAAATCTACTGCTAAAGAGACAATGGAGAGGGTCGGAGTACCTACTGTTCCAGGAAGCAAAGGTTTATTATCGAGTGTTGAGGAGGCCTATGAAATGGCACAAGGGATTGGATATCCCGTCATAATAAAAGCCACAGCTGGAGGAGGAGGTAGAGGAATGCGATTGGTTGAAAATAAGGCTAATTTAGAAAAAATGTTTAAAGCAGCTCAAGGAGAAGCAGAAGCGGCATTTGGTAATGATGGTTTATATATGGAGAAATTTATAAAAAAGCCTAGACATGTAGAAGTTCAAATCCTTGCTGATAGGTCGGGTAATGTGGTTCATCTAGGAGAAAGAGATTGTTCTGTACAAAGGAGACACCAAAAATTATTAGAAGAGTCTCCTAGTCCAGCTATTAACTCTTCTCTTAGAAAAAAAATGGGAAATGCAGCTATTGCTGCTGCAAAAAGTATTTGTTATGAAGGGGCGGGAACTGTTGAATTTTTAGTAGATGATGATAATAGTTTTTATTTTATGGAGATGAATACCAGGATTCAAGTGGAACATCCTGTAACTGAAATGGTTACTGGCGTTGATCTAATCGCTGAACAAATAAAAATAGCTGGAGGTGATAATTTAGGATTTACTCAAGAGGATATTCACTTAAATGGTCATGCTATTGAATGCAGAATTAATGCCGAGGATCCCAAACATAATTTTCGTCCATCGCCTGGAAAAATAACTGGATGGCTTCCTCCAGGAGGACCTGGAGTAAGGGTTGATAGTCATGTTTATACTGGTTATGAAATCCCCCCATTTTATGATTCACTTATAGGTAAATTAATTGTCTGGGGTAAAGATCGGAATGCGGCGATTAAAAGAATGAATAGAGCTTTAAATGAATGCGCCATAACTGGAATTCCAACAACAATTAATTTTCATTTAACACTTCTCAATAAAAAGAAATTTATGGAAGGAAAAATTCATACAAAATACGTTGAAGAAGAATTATTACCTAACTATTAAATACGTTATAAAGCTTTCTTAACTTAAACTCTTTTGAATGGCTAATTTGATTAGACCTTGTTGGCCAACTAATATTTCTCTTAGAAAACTTATTATTCCTATCCAAATTACTGGGCCAACATCGACGCCCCCAATGGGAGGAATCAATTTTCTTGTAAGGTTTAAAATAGAGCTTGTTGGTATTGCAATTAATAACCAAAAACCTTTATTTAAATCAACTTTTGGGTACCAAGTTAATATTAATCTTATTAAAAAGACTAGCGTTAGAAATGATAAAAGAATTCCTAGCGTAAGATCTAAAGCATGTAAATAGTTTTGAGACAATGAAATGACAATTGTTTAATCCATCTTAATAAATATCCCATAAGTTAGGATTTAATTCGTATTATAAATTCAGAATTTAATTTTAAAAAAGTGATTCAAATTTCAAATCTAATATTATCGGCTGATGTTTCTCCTGAAGTGGCTGGGAGTTCTAGTTTTAATATGATAGCGAGTTTCTTCGCAGCAGCGTTACTTATAGTTATTCCAGCAGCAGCATTCTTGATCTTTGTTAGCCAAAAAGATTCACTTGAACGTACTTCAGCTACACGTAGACGCTAGTTTTTATAAAAGTTTTAAGTAAACTATATATCAAAGGTGTTTTATTGCACCTTAAAAAATAAGTATTGGAGAAAAAAAGTGGTCAATGCTAGTCTAAATTGGGCAAGTATTGTAGGCATCGTACTAGCTGTTTGTGGAGGTGGCCTATATTTTTTGAGGTCATTTAAACCTGCGCTTGCTAGAGATTATGATGTCTTCTTTGCAGCAATAGGTCTTTTGTGTGGAGGGATATTATTTTTTCAAGGATGGAGATTAGATCCTATTTTACAATTTGGTCAGTTTTTATTAGCGGGAACCACGGTATTCTTTGCATATGAAAGCGTTAGATTGAGAGGTGTTGCCACTGACCAAGCAAGAAGATCTTCCTACTTTGAAGATGATCAGATTCCAGATATGCCTAGAAATTCCTCTAGAAATAGATTTAATGATGATTATGATCAATTTGAAGATTCTGATAGACCTTCTAGAAGATTCAAACCTCAAGATGATGACTTAGAAGATGATTACATGGAAGCTAGATCGCAAAGGAGAAATATATCAAGAGCTATCCCTGAGTCTGCAGTAAGCAGAAGGCGTCCTTCTTTAAGAGAGTCTAATCAATTTGAGAATGACGAACCAACGAGAAGAAGAAATCGATCTGAAGATAATAGAATAAGTAATGAGGATAGAAGAGGAAGTTTCGGAGAAAGACGAGCATCAAGAAGTGAAAGTAAAAGAGGCTCTAGGCCTTTATCTAATCAAGAAGTTTCTAGAAAATCAATTAATTCCTCTCTTAAGGATTCTTCTCCCTCCCCTACTAAACCAACAAGGTCATCTATAAGATCTCAAACTTCAAGAGAAAAAGTAGAAGATGCATCATTTTCTACAAATATCAGTGAAGTAAAAAAGCCACGTCAAACAAGAAGTGCAGCAGCTAGTGCAAGATCAACTTCTAAAAATAAAACTGGAAGATATACTGTAGGCACAAAGAAAAATAAACCCAGAGATAACAGCTCTAGATTTGATGATTAATTAAATATTCCGGCCCAATTTAGAAATGATTTTTGACTTATTAGTTCAATTAAAATGATTGATAAAAATCCAAGCATTGCAAATCTTCCATTTGTTATTTCTGAATAATTGCTCCATCCAAACTTATATTTATCTTCAATTTCAATTGATTGCTCATCTATTTTAATTTCTTCTGAATTTGTTTTTTGTACATCCATAACTTCTTCATTATTTTGTTCTTGATTTGAATTCATTACTTTAACCTAATTTTTAAAATTATACTTATCTGTAGTTAATAATTGCCAGTCTCCCTTACCATTTAATTCTAAAATATTCTCATGAAAATCCTTCAAACTAGGCCTATGTCCTACGCTTATCAATGATAATTCTCTGTCTCTTAGTAAATTATATAATTTTTTTTCAGTTTTAATATCTAATGCGCTAGTTGCTTCATCTAATACAGCAAATCTCGGAGAGTTCAGTAGTAATCTTGCAAAGGCTAATCTTTGCTGCTCTCCTAATGAAAGTATTCTTGGCCAGTCTTGTTTAACGTCGAGGTTGGGATATCTATTAACTAAAGATTTTAAATTTACTTCATTAAGAACAGAGATTAAGTGGTCATCACTAAATTTATCAACCTCTGTCGGATAACATAATTGTTCCCTTAAAGAACCCAATAACATATAGGGCTTCTGAGGTATAAAAAGCAAATCACCTGTCTTTGGCTTTTTTATTGAACCTTGTTTGGGTTCCCATAATCCACTGATCATCCTTAATAAAGATGTTTTCCCACAACCAGAGGGTCCTACTACTAATAATGATTGATTTGTTTCAATACTCAGACTTAAGTTTTTGATGATAGCTTTATCAGATCCAGGAGGGAAAAGATCAGCATCGTTGATGAGGATAGAAGAATAATCAGAAATAATGTTTTGATTATCTATTGGCTTGCTTTGACTAATACTCTCAACTTTTGACTGAAAACCCTCTAATCTCCCAATTCCTGCTGCGAACTTTGCAAGTTCCTCTATTTGATTAACTATAAAAAATAATGAGCCTTCTACCATTCCAAAGGCAAAGCTTGCTTGAATAAATCGACCATAATCAATTTCTCCTCTAAAGTAAGGAATTGCCATTATTAGATATGGAAAGAAGTTGCCAGCATAATTAATGGAACGTCTCATTACATCAATAATTACTCTCCAAATTATTAGTAGGTTGAAGTTTCTTACAACTTCTCCTAATCTTCTCTCTGTTTCACTTTTTTCCGGCTTCTCTCCTGAATAAAAAGCTATTGATTCAGCATTATCTCTAATGTGCACTAATCCATATCTGAAATCTGCTTCATATCTAAGTTGATCGAAATCAATTTTTACAAGATTTTTACCAGCAATTAATAGGATAGCTGTAGCAAATGCTGCGTATCCAAATAACGAAAAGGTTAATGTCGTACTTATGCTCCATAATATTAGAATGTTTAGAGAAAAAGTAAGAAGTGCATCAAAAACTCCTAAAGTAAAAGATAAACTTTGACCAGTAAAAGCTCTGGTATCATCTGATATACGTTGGTCAGGATTATCTATATCAGTTTGTTCTTCATCATTAGGATTTAATTGGTAGTATGCTTTGTTAGTCATATAGTCTTTAACTAAGCTTTTCGACAGCCAATCTCTCCAAATTATTCCTAATTTATAGGTGAAGAATATTTGAGAAACTCGAATTGGTAGAGCAACAGCGAAGCAACAAGCATAAATTCCTAAAATCCTATAAAACCCATCTTGTTGTTTTTCTACTAAAGCATTTGTTAAGTCTCTTGCAATAAATCCTATACCTGCATTAATTCCATTTACTGCTAGGAGCATCAGAACTATGACTGCTAAAAATAACCAATGTACCCACCTACGACTCTTGAGTTGACGCCTTAAACTAAAAAAGCTTCCTGAACCAATGAGAAATAATCCTGAAAATAATAATCCCCACCAGCCAGACCATATTGTATTAACAGTATTTACTACTCCTCCGAAGTATTTATCAAGAAAAATAGGTTGAATGCTTTCGAAAAAACTAATTATGCCTGTGAGGCCTACAAGAACGATACCTCCTACACAAAATAAAAGTGATATTAAAAGCCATACAAATTGAAATCCATTACATTGATCAATCGGTAAAAAAAATGGTTGGGCTAGTCTTCTTAGCTTTTGTAATTGATAAAATATTTTAGATTTATTTTGTACTACATTATTCATATTTTTTTCTATTCCTTTTTATTAAATAGATTATATCTTTATGAAGATGATTGCCCAAAACCAATTAGCGAAAGTGCCCAATCAGGAAGGTTGAGATAAGATAATAATTTTAAATCAAATTCATGAACTTTTATAATTGAAACATCCATTAGCCACCATATTAGAAAAGGTAAATTAAATAAAATCTGAAGTTGCCACTTGTAAGTTAATACTTTCCAAATCTTAGTTAAAACTAACTTCTGAGGTTCATCTAAACTTTCCCAATTTGTAGTAATTTGATTTAATAAATTTTTAGGTTCGTTATTAAGGGATTCAGGAGAATTCATGTTTTACTTTTTCTTCTTTATAGCTAAAAAGAAACTCTTTTGAGAGTTTTAGCCTGGAGGCCAACTCATTTTTCTACCACCTAAAAAATGTATATGTAAATGAAATACTGTTTGTCCAGATTCTTCACCGGTATTAATAACTGTTCTCCAATTTCTTAATTTCTTAGATTTGGCAATATTTTTTCCTATTAAAAGAAGATGTCCTAATAAATCTTTATCTTCCTCCAAACACTCATATAAACTAACTAATGGTTTTTTAGGAATTACTAAAAAATGAACTGGAGCCTGAGAGGCAATATCATTAAATGCTATGCAAAGCTTATCTTCATGAAGCTTTTCGCAAGGGATCTCACCATTTATTATTTTACTAAAGATTGTAGTTTCAGCCATTGTTTTTTTAATAATTAAATCAGTTGATTGGCATTACATCTTTTTGATGAAA
Organism: Prochlorococcus sp. AG-686-M10; assembly: GCA_003210275.1. Lineage (GTDB taxonomy): Bacteria > Cyanobacteriota > Cyanobacteriia > PCC-6307 > Cyanobiaceae > Prochlorococcus_A. The sequence continues at coordinate 5,075 of QCVU01000008.1, read as the reverse complement.
GCCTTCTTTAATGAGTTCTTTATTTAAATCTTCTTTTGAAGTTACTCTATCAACAAACAAAACTCCATTGAGATGATCCATTTCATGTTGAATGCATCTTGCTAAAAGTCCATCAGCTTTCATTTTCCTTGGTCTGCCCATTTCATCTCTAAATTTTAATTTAATTGTTGATGGTCTTACCACGTTTAAATAAACTCCTGGGATACTTAAACAACCCTCTTCATATGAATTTAAAGTTGTTCCATAATCAGTAATTTCTGGATTTATTAAAATTAAGGGATCAGCTGCTGCATCTTCAAAATTTACATCAATTACAAGTAGCTCCTTCTTGATTCCTATTTGCGGAGCAGCTAGTCCAATCCCTTTTGCTGCATACATGCTTTGGAGCATTTCTTTAGCTAAATTTCTTATGGAATTATCTACTTTACTTATTCTTTTAGCATTTGCTCTCAATATATCATCACCCAATTTATATATTTCTAATGAAGGAGTTCCTGCTTGTTCTTTAGATACTTTTTCTGTAGGAATCTTTGCTTTTGACTTTCTTGCGAGTTGTGAAAAATTGTTTGCCACGGTAAAAAAAGTTATTTACTCAACAGTTAAGCTATAAAAATATTAGCACTTTAAATTCATCTTTAAATAAACTTCCTAAATGAGTAATGCTACAAATTTAAAAATTAAGCAAATCGATAAAAAAAAAATATCTTTTAATGAGTTATCGCTTATCAAAAATATCATTTTCTGGGTAGATATAATTCCTAATGAGCAAAAACATAAAAATGCTATTTTTGCTAGACCTTTTAATGATAAAAATGCAATTCCACAAAAATTAACTGATGATAATTTTTATGTTAAAAACAATTTTCATGGTTATGGGGGGAAATCATATCAATGTATCGAGATACATGATCAAATTTATTTGATATGGGTCGATCATCTCTCGAAAGCATTGTGGTTAAAAGTTTTTAGAGTCCAAGAAGAGATATTACCTGAAAATGATAAAGAATATCTGCTATGTGATATGGAATCACGACAACTTACTGAATCAATAGATATTAATTTTGATACTTCATTTGTTATTTCTAAAAATAATCTTTTATACGGTTTATGTGAGATAGAGCATAGAGATTATTTATTCTCATTAAATTTAAAAAAAACAAAACAAGAAATACGTAAAATAAAAAAATTTGATAATTTTGTTGGGAATTTATCTTCTAATATCTCAGCTAATTTATTGTCTTGGATAGAGTGGAGTGCTTCCTCCATGCCTTGGGAAAGAAATGAGCTCTTTTTTGCAACTATTGATAATGATGGAGAGATAGAAAAAATAAAAAAATTTTCTAATCAATTTATCAATGAGGGGGAAAACGTTTCTTTCTTTCAACCTTACTGGCTGAGTGATAATCTTTTAGTCTGTTCTGAAGATAGTACAGACTGGTGGAATTTATTATTTCTCGATGTAACTGATATTAAAAATATTATTCTCAAAAAAAGAATAATTAAACCTTTGACTGAGTATGGATCGCCTCAGTGGGTTTCTGGAATTTCATTTTTTTCTGGAAATATTAAAAATTTATTTTGTGTTGCGAAAAAAGAAAATAGTTGGGTACTAGAACATTATCAGAACTGTCAATGTATTCAAGAAATTAAATTGCCATTTTGTTCAATAAGTGATTTAGATGCTTGTGATCGAAAATTAGTTATTAGAGGTTGTAGTTTTAGTTGTTTCGACAATTTATTTGAGTGCGATTTTGAAGAGAAAAGTCATACTAAATTATTAAATGAGATACCTTTTGAGCCTGTAAATGAATATGCAAGACCAGAATCTTTTTGGTTTAAAGGTTTTAATAATCAATCCACACATTCTTTTATTTATAAGCCTCTATTTGAAAGGTTTATTAAATCACCATTAATCGTTAGAGCACATAGTGGCCCAACTACTTGTTTTGATGGGTCTTTAAACTCCGAAGTTCAATATTGGACTTCGAGAGGATTTACGGTTGCAGAAGTTAATTATGGCGGTTCTTCGGGTTTTGGAAGAGAATACAGAGAGAGATTAAATTATAAATGGGGCATACTTGATTCTTATGATTGTGAAGCATTAGTACTTGATTTGATTAGATTGAATTTAATTGACAGCACCAAAGTCGCAATTTTAGGTAATAGTGCTGGTGGTTTAACTGCAATTAATGCTTTATGTGAATGTGATATTTTTAAAGTAGCGATTTGTAAATACCCCGTTCTCGATTTAAACGATATGCATCATAAAACTCATAGATTTGAGAAAGGGTATTTAAATTCTCTCGTAGGTGAATATTCAAAATTTCGTAATGAGTATAAACGTCGATCACCAATTTATAAAATCAATAAATTGAAAAAACCAGTTTTATTATTTCATGGTAAAAAAGATTTAGTTATTTCATACAAAAATACCTTACAAATTAAAGAAACACTTCTTAAAAATAATAAAAATTCAGAAGTTATAATTTTTGAAAATGAAGGGCATGGTTTTAAAAACACTAATAATAAGAAACAAGTTCTTTTTAAAACTCAGGAATTTTTAGAGAAAACTTTAAATATTTAAGAATTCAGTTTCAAAAAACTAATAGTTTCTTTAAGTTTTTCGATAAAAGTATTTATATCTTCTTTGGTAGTTGTGAAGTTCATACTAACTCTAGCTGTTGAACTTATTCCGATATGTCTATGCAGAGGTTGACAACAGTGATGTCCGCTTCTGATACAGATACCTTTCGAATCAAGAATCTCAGCAATATCGTTTGAATGTATTTCTTTTACATAAAATGTTGCCAATGAAGCTCTGTTAGGATCTGTTGTCGGAGAAGGACCTATTATTTCCAGATCCTCTATTTGATTTAATTTTTCAAATAAATATTTTGTAATCTCCTTTTCATACTCACTAATACGATCCAACCCAATATTGTTAATGTAATTAATAGCTGCAGCTAATCCTATTGCTTCCGCAATAGCTGGAGTACCAGCTTCAAATTTATGAGGGAGTTCAGCCCAAGTACTTTTCTCTTCAAAAACATCTTGAATCATTTCACCACCACCAAAAAAAGGAGGAATTTTTTCTAGAATTTCTTTTTTGGACCATAAGAAACCTATCCCTGTTGGGCCACATAATTTATGTCCTGAACCGGCTAAAAAATCTATATCTAGTTCTTGAACATCTAGCTTTTGATGGGCTAAACTTTGACATGCATCAAGGAGAACTAAAGAACCTTTATCCCTAGCTAGTTTAGTTATTTCTTTAATTGGATTACAGCAACCTAAAGTGTTGCTGATGTGTAATAAACTAACTATTTTTGTTTTTGTTGTTAATTTGGACTTGAAATCATTTATATCTAATCTGCCTTCTTGATCTATGCCCACAAATTTCAGATTACATTTGTTTTTTGCAGCTACCATTTGCCAAGGAACAATATTACTATGATGTTCCATTAATGACAGAAGAATTTCATCATTTTCTTTTAAAGTGGATTCTCCCCATGATCTAGCAACCAGATTTATAGCTTCAGTTGCATTCCTTGTGAAAATTATTTCCTTGGTTGAATTAGCATTAATATATTTTGCAATTAAAGATCTTGAATTCTCAAATTCTTCTGTTGCTTTTGCACTTAATTGATGAGCACCTCTATGAACGTTTGCATTGAAATTTTTATAATATTCGTCAATTTTTTCAAGAACTTGGGTTGGTTTTTGGGTGGTTGCAGCATGATCTAGATAAATAATTGTATTTTTTCTTTTAAAATTATTTTCTAATAAAGGGAAGTCTTTTTTATCTATTAGAGGAAAGTTTTTTTTATCTATTTTTGGGAAATTTTTAATTGTTTCCATTAATTTTCTTTTAAAATTTTATCAAGCAAATCCCATCTATCTTTTGAAATAGGAATACTTGAAATAATTTCTTGTATATAAGAACTTAATTGTAGTTTACTGGCTTCTGCTAACGTGAGTCCTCTTGATCTCATATAGAAAAGTTCTTCTTCATTTAGTTGTGAAATAGTTGCACCATGTTTGCATTTTACGTCGTCAGCAATTATTTCTAACTGAGGTTTAGTATCTATCTTTGCGTATCTCGATAAAAGTAGATTCCTGCTCAATTGTGACGCATCGGTCTTTTGCGCAATTTTTGGAACAATGATGGAACCTTCAAAGACAGCATGTGATTTATCATCTGCCAAGGATTTATTAATTTGATCTAAAAATCCATTAGGGCCGTTAAATTGCATTTTTGTATAAGTCGCTATTTGGTCGTTATTTTTTGTTATTTGTATTCCTTTTATATTTGTTTTAGCATTCCCATCTAATTGATTAATACGGATTTCAAATCGTGCATAATTAAATTTGAAATGTAATGATCCTAAGCTGTATTCACTTTTAGCCTTTTGAATTACATTTAAAGAATTTAATAAATTGGATTTGCTTTCTCCATAGGAAACTACACCATGATTTACCGAAGTATTTTCTTCTAAACAGAAATAAGTGGATTGAGATAGTGAAGAATGTTCGTTTCCAAGATTAATTTGTAATAAATCGACTTTAGAATTCTTTTCAAAGAATAAAATAAGTGTTTTAGCATTAAAAGAGTCAGGTGAGGCAGCGCTGAATATCTCAAGAGGAGGAATTTTATTACCAGAAATTTTTAATCCTAAGATGTTTTCTTTAGAACTTAAACAATGATTGAGTAGATCACTCCAATGATCATTTTGATTAAAGTTAGATATATTTTTTTTAATATAATCTACTATTTCTATCTCTTTTAATTTTTTTATTGAATAGTTTTCTTCTTCTAAATTGATCGGGTTGTTCTCACCAATTATAAGTCTAATAATATTACGAGAGGCTTTTTTATATGGGAAATTAACTTTAGATTTTTTATTTTTATTTGAATGATCTAAAAAGCTTGAAAATTTGGATTTATTTGAAAGTCTCCAGTATTCACTCTTGATATTTGGTAACGGATTTAATTTTAATTTATCAAGACAAATTTTTTGTATTTCAGTTGGATTACTAATTAATTCGTCCTTTTTGATTTCTTCAATAATTTGCAT